>CAJBPJ010000126.1 GCA_903957465.1 uncultured Opitutia bacterium | reverse complement strand
GCCTTTGGCAGCTTTGAGCTTAAGGTGCGTCCAAAAGGGGAAGAGCTTGGCCGGCTGGGTGTTAAACCTTCGAAGGCACTCCCCGGGGAGATTTTGCCCATTGAACCAATGCGCGATCTGCGCCGAAAAGATTCATAATTTCTTGGTTGGATGAGTCCTCTTTAGGCGGATTAGCCTAAGATTGTCATTACCGCTTGCGAGAAGCCAAAGTCCTATCACCTTTAAAAACCCATACCACTATGCGCATCGCCAAGGATCATATTGTCTCTTTCGACTACACCCTCACAGATGAATCGGGCGCCGTGCTCGATGCTTCCCGCGGAGCACCCCTCGCTTACCTACATGGTGGGCGTAATATCATTCCAGGTCTCGAGAAAGCTCTCGAGGGCTTGGCAGCCGGCGACGAAAAGAAAGTAGCTGTGCCACCTGCCGAAGGCTACGGCGAGTTTGACGAACGCCTCATTATGAATGTGCCCGCAGAACGCATGGGCGGAAACACCGTACAGGTCGGAATGCGCTTTCACGCTGAAACCAATGCGGGCTTACGTGTTCTCACGGTTAAAGAAGTTAAGCCTGACGAAATTGTGCTCGATGGAAATCATGAGCTCGCCGGGAAGACTCTGCACTTTGCGGTTAAAGTTGTCGAAGTTCGCCCAGCGACCCCGACCGAACTAGCCCACGGGCATCCTCACCAAGAGTCCAGCGGTTGCTGCGGAGGTGGTTGCTCGAGCGGCGAAGCTCAATCTCAAGCCGAAGAAGGTTGCTGCGGCGGTGGCGGTGGTGGCGGATGCGGTTGCGCAACGGGCGAAACCAAATCTGCATCAGACGAAGGCTGCTGTGGCGGCCAAGGCAAAGCCACCAGCGAAGACGGTTCCTGCGGACAGGGATCCTGCGGCTGCTCTCAGTGATTCTTGTTTAAGCTCCCCAGCGCCATTCAACATCCGTGATAATGTCTGGGTGCAGAGAATGGTGCACCGGACAGGCGGATGCGGCGCGCTCAAGTTTAACACGCGCGTCCTCGGGGACGCCCGCAGGCATATCGATACGAAGCACGAGGCGGGCGATACGCCGTGGGGGCTGAACAGTCATGTGCTTCTCAACGGAAAGGCGCATGCCGCGAAGTTCGATGCCGAGAGTACGTCCTTGGATGGCCATAATGGTGGCCATACAGGTCGTCAGTGCAGTGGCCGCTAAATCGGTCGGCGAAAAAGATTCACCTTTACCGTGATTATCCACGGGAGCATCCGTGTGTAATACAGTGCCAGATGGGGCGTGCACGGCACGTACGCGGAGGTCGCCGAGGTATTCACAATCAATACGGATAGACATGGACAAAAAATAACCCCGGCGAACCGGGGTGCGAGACTTACTAAAAAATATATCTCTTAGGCGCCGTCTTCGCCAATGGCATCAACCGGGCATCCATTCTTCGCTTCCATACACTTCTCGATGTCCTCGGGTGTGGTCGGCTGCTTAAAGACGTAAGAGTAACCAGCGTCATCTTGACGCGTGAAGAAGTCTTTCGCGGTTTCGCGGCAAAGATCGCAATCGATGCACTGGGTATCCACGTAGAATTTTCCGCCGACATTCTCGGGGTGCTTGTCATTCTTATCAGCCATAGGAAAACGGAAGGTGGAGCGGAGTCGGCAAGTGTCAAGAGTCTGCGTTCATTTTGCGGGGGGAGGGGCCGGCAAAAAGACTGTAAATTTTGGGCGCCACCAGGGCCCTCCAGCGATTAATCGGGCCCCCAGTCCGTCAGCCGACTCAAACTGGACGACCACGACACCTGTTGGCTCTAGATTAGGCCGTTGTGTTTCACCCAATAATAAATCGATTTTTGAAGCGAGTTCGGCCGTAACGGATCGAACGGGGATTTCGAATTCTTGCCGAAAGACCTCTTGCATCTTTAGGCGTAAAGAAGGGTCGACCTCGTCCCAGCAATAAAGCGCCTCAATCGCTGGTAGGTCTTTGCGAGAATGTGCTAGCTGCCAATTTCGGGCCAATGCCTTTAACTCAGCCAATCGCCAGACATTGACCCCCATAACCGCTAAGAGGCATGCCAAAAACCCGCTTAGCGCCCAAAGGCGGAGGCGCGGCGTAAAAGCAAAGGATAGCATAAGGAGATGGGCGTTGACCAAAACGGAGGCGAACGGTGACATCCAAGTGTCATGTCGAAAGACGGCAAGCCCACTCCTGATTCTGGCCGCTACGCTGCACGAGGCGTCTCGGCATCGAAAAGCGAAGTCCACGCAGTTGTTGACGGACTTGATCGCGGACTTTTTCCGGGGGCTTTCTGCAAAACAACCGCTGACTTTCTCACGAACGACCCAGCGCTCTGTAACGTCACACACTCTGACGGCTCAGGCACCAAGGCGCTCCTCGCTTATCTTTGGTGGAAAGAAACGGGCGACGCTTCAGTTTTCCGAGGCATTGCCCAAGATAGCGTGGTGATGAATGTCGACGACTTGCTGTGCGTTGGCATCACAGGTCGCGTATTACTTTCTTCCACCATCAACCGTAACGCGCGCCGCATCCCCGGTGAAGTGCTACGCCACTTGATTGCAGGCACTGAAGACTTCTTAGCAACACTGCGCCAACACGGTTTTGATATCCGTTCTGGCGGTGGAGAAACTGCAGACGTCGGCGACCTGACGGCGACACTGACCGTCGATTCAACTGCAACCGCTATTCTACCACGCAACCAAGTCATCGATGCGGGACGTATTCGCCCAGGGCTCTCCATTGTTGGTATTGCTTCAGGCGGAACCTGCGGGTGGGAGCTGGGAGAAAATAGTGGCGTGGGATCAAATGGCTTAACGAGCGCACGTCACGAGCTCCTCGCCAAACACTACGCAGAGACGTATCCAGAAACGTATGACGCCACAACGCGTGCCGATTTAGTTTACTGCGGGCCGCATAAACTTTCGTCTCCCTTGGCAGGATCTTCGCTAACCGTTGGTCAGGCCTTGCTCTCGCCCACCCGCACCTATGCGCCCCTGGTTTTGGCACTTTTACGGGAATTAGGCCCAGAACGGGTTTTTGGCCTGATTCATTGTTCGGGGGGTGCTCAGACCAAATGCCTACGTTTCGGCAACGGCGTGCACTTCATTAAGGACAACCTTTTCCCTATTCCGCCTATCTTTACGGAGATCGCTCGTTGCAGCAAAACGCCTCCGGCAGAGATGCATATGGTCTATAACATGGGGCACCGGCTCGAGGTATATGTCGACCCAAAGGATGCGACATTAGTTACGCAAATCGCTGATAGGCTGAAGGTTGAGAGCAGGGTTGTCGGCCGAACCGAAGCCAGCCGTCGGCCATCCGGAAACCATATTACCCTGATCCGCGATGGGGTGAAAATGGAATACCCGGTAAGTTAAAAAAATGTTATATCGTCGGGCGGGGGGGATTCGAACCCCCGGCCTCCTGCTCCCAAAGCAGGCGCGATACCGGACTACGCTACCGCCCGAAGATATAAACATTACTGCATTTAGTGTTGCCCCTCCTGTCAACCGCCTATTCTCAAACCCTCTACCACACAAAGACCTACCACTATGGAATCCGACACGATTGAATCCGGCAGCGAATCAAAGTTCCCCTTAATTGCTGGCATTGTCGGCGTCGCCCTTGGCGTCGTCGCCCTTGTCCTCGCAGTTAAAGCGAAGACCGCAGCTGAAACCGCTACCCAGACCGCACAAAATGCTGCCGCAACCGCCGGGGAAGCAACCAACGCTGTCGCCACCAAGGCTGATAACGCTGCTTTCCAAGCTCTCGGTGCAGACGTTGCTGCCCTTAAGGATCAAACCGCTAAAGGTTTTGCTGACGTCACTGCTGCTTACGAAACTGTCCGCAAAGCTGTCGAAGCTCGCGGCGGCTCCTCCCGTGGCACAAGCACCGCTGGTGCTGTCGCTGGCCCTGGTGAGTACATCGTCCAAAAGGGCGACAGTCTCTACGCCATCGCCAAGAAGTCCGGTCTCTCGCTCAAGGCACTTCAGGATCTCAATCCTGGCGTCTCTGCTAGCTTGAAGATTGGCCAGAAGTTGAAGGTTAAGTAAAACTTCACTCGTGGCTGCGCCTGAACGCTGGATTGTCCGGCACGAGGCGCCCCACGCTGACTGTCGCGTCTTCAAAGTCGCACGTCAGCGCTGCATTCACCCTCTCGATCAACGGGAGGGTGATTTTTTTGTCATCCATTCTTCAGACTGGGTGCTCGCCCTCCCCGTCACGCCCGAAGGCAATCTCGTCATGGTGAAGCAGTGGCGCTTCGGTGCACACGCACTATCTGTTGAGACTCCAGGGGGCGTGATGGATGCAGGCGAGAATCCCTTAGCCACAGCTGTACGCGAAACCCAGGAAGAGACAGGCTATGCAGGTGGCATAGCCAGTTCGCTTGGCATGGCCTCTCCGAATCCCGCCATCCAGTCCAACCGCTGTCACTTCGTGCTGATTGAAGGCGTTACCAACGGCGCGCCTCGCAAGCTAGACGAACATGAAGAAATCGAAGTTCTCTGCGTGAGTCCCAATGAAGCCCTGCGCCTAGTTCGAACGGGCGAAACGACCCATGCCCTCGCCGAACTCGCTCTCTTGCGCCTCAAAGAGGCCCGCCCTAGCCTCTTCCTGCGCTGAGTATGTCTCTCCTCTGTATAGATGTCGGCAACACTTCCACCCACTGGGGCGAAGTGAAAAACCATACAGTGATTACATCGGGGGATATCCCGACGGCGTCATTGATGGATGACAACGGTGGCCTGTTTCAAAAAATCCTTGGACGTAGCAAATTCACCGGCATCGCACTCGCCTCGGTGGTACCAAGCGTGACGGAAAAGTTAGCTCCACTCCTCACAGCGACAGGCCTTCCCTTTCATCATTTGCGCCACGACACCATCAAGGGGCTCAACATAGACTACCCGAAGCCATCTGAAGTCGGCCAAGATCGTCTCGCCAACTGTATCGGCGCACAACACCTCGTCGGCGCTCCCGCCGTCATTATTGACATGGGGACGGCGACGACATTCGACATTCTTTCTGCTCGTGGCTACGCAGGCGGTATTATCGCACCTGGCTTAAGCGTGATGACGCATTACCTACATACGCAAACTGCTTTGCTCCCGCAATTAGACTCCAAAGATTTATTGGGAGGACCCGTTATCGGAAAATCGACCGTCGACGCAATGCGCGCGGGATGTGCCATTGGCTTCTCGGGAATGGTCGCTGCTTTACTCGAGGCGGTAACAACAGAATTAAAAAACCAAAACTCGGGCGAACCCGCCGTACTGGCAACAGGCGGTGCGGCACCCTTCTTGCCGGCGACCTGGGCTGGAAAAATTCGGCATGAGCCCAACTTAACCCTGATTGGTTTGGCTGTATCCTTCGAGCGCACACAACGATGAGTTCTGATGATCGTAAAATACGCCTGCGGCGATTAATCAAAGTTGCGGCCATTGGCGTCGCCCTTCTCGGACTAACGGGCGCTCTCTTAATAGCAGGCGGGGCTCAAG
>CAJBPJ010000125.1 GCA_903957465.1 uncultured Opitutia bacterium | reverse complement strand
GGGCAATAATTCTTAGCTACGCGCAAACTCTGCGAGCGCGTCGGCCACGGTGCTGCGTTGAATATCCGTCAGTTCCGGGAAGATCGGGATGCTGAGTACTTCTTCGGATAGACGGTGTGATACGCCAAGCCCGTCGGTGCCGCGTCCAATTCCACGGAAACATTCCTGCCGATCCAACGTCAGTGGATAATAAACTTCGGAGCCAATCTTTCGTTCGGCCAAAAATGCCTTCAGCGCATCGCGCTTACCATTCAAGACGCGGAGCGTGAATTGATTCCAGATGCCTTCGCCGGAAAAATCTTTGGGGAGTAAAATTTTGGCAGCGCTTGAAGCGCCTGGAGTATTTTCGACGATGCCTGGCGTTCCTTGCAAAGTGCTTTTGTAGAAAAGTGCATTACCAGCACGTGCGCAATTATAGGCCGGAAGATGTGGCAGCTTTGCTCGCAACATGGCCGCCTGTAGCGGATCCATCCGGAAATTGGCTCCTACTAATTTGTGGTAGTACTTCGGTTGCATGCCGTGCACGCGTAAGATGCGAGCGCGCTCCGCAAGACTGTCGTCGGAAGTCGTCACGAGGCCTGAATCGCCGAAGCCACCAAGATTCTTGGAAGGGAAGAAGCTGGTCGCACCAAACTCACCCCAAGCCATCGTCGGCTTGCCTTGCCAGCGAGCACCCATCGATTGGGCGGCGTCTTCAATCACAAAGAGTTTATGTGCCTTAGCAAAAGCTGTGACGGCTACCATGTCCATGGATTGGCCGAAGAGGTGCACGGGCATGATGGCCTTGCAACGCGGACCGATCTTCCGAGCAGCATCCGCTAAATCTAAATTGTAAGTGTGTGGATCAACATCACACCAAACAGGTTCGGCGCCTAAGCGCACCACCGACCCAGCGGTTGCAAAAAATGTAAACGCTGGGAGCAATACTTCGTCGCCCTTCCCTACCCCAAGTGCCATGAGCGCTAACAAGAGCGCATCGGTGCCCGAAGAAACACCGATAGCATGCTTCACGCCGAGCGCGGATGCGCAGTCTTTCTCGAAGGCATCCATCTCTGGCCCAAGAATAAACATGTTGGAGCCCATCACGCGTTCGAAGGCCGCGCGCAGCTCTGCCTCGAGTGCACGGTTTTGCGGACCAAGGTCGAGCAGCGGTACAGGTGTCATGTGCGTAAAGGTTGGGCTGGTTGACCGCGGGTTCGCAAGACCAACCACAAGCCATAGGCGGCCATCGGCAGGCACCAGAACTGCCCAGCCGTCATTCCGATAATGTAACCGTCTTCGGGCACGCGAACGGTTTCACAAAGAATGCGCGCACCCGCATACAGCATTAAAAATTCACCGCCGAGGCGGCCCGGGGGTAGTCGACGCGGGTAGCGCATCCACATCCAAATCAATGGCAGCAGGCCTTCGAGAGCTGCTTCGTATAATTGCGAAGGGTGGCTAGGCGGAGAGTAAAGTCCACCAGGCAAGGGGAAGACGACGGCCCAAGGTAAGTTTGTCGGACGGCCAATCAGCTCGGCATTTATAAAGTTCGCAATGCGTCCAAACAATAAGCCTGCGGGTGCGCACGCACAGATAAGATCGCCGACTTCATAATACGAGCGACGCCGAGTACGCGCAAACCAAGCAACCCCAAGGCCTGAACCGACAATGCCTCCATGAAAAGACATACCGCCCTGCCAGACGCGAAAAATCATCGCAGGGTCTGAAAGAAATTCGCCGCCCGCATACAAAATGACGTGCCCAATACGTCCGCCAAATACAACGCCCGCAATCACTGCAGTCAGTAGAGCTGAATCGTCTTCGGCGTTACGCAAAGGCGCGAGGCCCTGCCGACGCCACCGGCCCATCAACCATCCACCGATAAGGAAAGCCGAGGCGTAAGCTAAACCATACCAATAAATTCCATGCAGACCCCAGCTTTGCGGAAAGTGAATCGCAATAGGGTCCAGATTGTGAACCCAAAAGCCAGGTGTCGGAATCTCGGTCGGCATTGCGTTTAGCTATGCGGCTTTTCGTCGGTCGCAGCTCGCCGTCCCGTTCGATGTCCACGCTGACGAGCCAACTCGCGCATGTCAGGGTGCGGATCGTCTTTCTCGTAAATCTCCACACCAAGCAGTGATTCAAAAATATCTTCGAGGGTAATGACTCCTGAAAATGCGCCGAACTCATCAACCACAACGGCCATCTGCTGATGGCTACGAACCAAATCATTCAGCGCATCACTCAAAGAAGCGTTCTCGGGAATAATGTGCGCCTTGTGCATGAGTTCGCTCATTTGCACGGAGTCGCGATCTTCGCCAGCGGCCTTTAGTAAATCGCGTCGGCGGACAATGCCGACAATCCGGTCGGGGTTTCCTTGCCAGACAGGAAGTCGACCGTGTGGCACATTTGGGAAGAGCCTTAGGACATCCGCAACCGTCATTGAGCTATCAAAGGCAGTGACGACAGGTCGCGGCGTTAAGACTTGAGAAACAGGAATGTCGTCCAGGCGGACGGCGTTGGTAACGAGTGTGCTCTCTGCCAGTGTAATCTTGCCTGCAAGTGCAGCCGCACGGGCCATACTGCCAATCTCTGCATCGGCTGCGTCCATTCCGGGTTCTTCCGCCGGCGCAAGGGCATCATGCATTTTACCCAAGCGACGGAGAATGCTCGCGGCCCCACGCACCAAGAAAAGCGCGGGAGAGAGACGCGGGGCGAGCGCTACGCGCAAGTGAGCGCCTAACTTCCGAGGCAACATACCTGTTAACCACGAAAGTAAGAACGAAATTAAGATGACACTGGATGTAATCACGAGCGCACTAACCCAACCGGACTCTGCTCTGCCTAAAAGTTTATCGCCCAGCAAAACACCCCCGAGCAATGCGCTCATGCCAACACAGGCGGTGTGCAAAAGGTCAAAGGCGGCGAGCGTGTTGGCTTTATCTTCATGGCAACGGTCAAGCACCCCTGCGGCTTTCGGGTGGGCCGCACGCAATGCATCGACCTCGTAGGCGCGAAAAGCCGTCACCATTCCGTGCAAAACAGAGACCGCCACGGCTGAGCCGTTAAGGAGGAGGAAGGCTGGCCAAAGTAGATTCACTTCCATGAGTAGCGAAATCGTGCGATAAACGGCTCAAAATGCGAGCGTCAACCCAAGCTCGCTAGATTGGCTTTGCGAGGATTGACCCGCCGAGAATCTTGAACAAAAAGAGCTTATGGATAACACCAACGCGCGTCGTCTCTCTTTATTGGCGTGCATCCTTGTGCCAGCCTTGCCTGCGATTGCAGGGATGATCGCCTTCCGCTCGCAGCCCATTCTCATCGCCGCAGTAACCGGCACCGCTGGCAAACTCCCCTTTCTCACAGACGTCTTCTTTAACCATTTCGCAGGATCACTCCTGTTGCTTTTAGGCATCTCCGTAGTTTTAGCTTACATCGCTTTCGCTCAATTAAAACAAGCCGACCTGACAGAGCGCTTCGCAGGATTGCTAGCAACCATCTGCGCAGCAGCCCTTGTGAGCGTACTGTATATCGGATTATTTATCCTCTCCGTCTGCTTGCCGCTTTATGCAAAACTGACCGAGCGCTGAGTGCGATAAGCTGCAAGTCGCTCAAGCAACATTTGAGCAGGCGAATTTTTCGGTGCCCGCCACATTACGTGGCCATCAACATCCTGCCATTCCGTAACGGATGCACCTCCGCTGGGTAACGTCGACCGAAGGAGCAGAACGGCGTCGGCTTGGTGGGGCGCGGGGACAGCAACCGATTTAACAGGTAAGCCACAGCACGCTATCAGTTGTAGAAGAGCAGTGCCTGGGAGACGTCCTGTCGACTCTGCAGGCACGCAAAGCTCGCCATGAAGAACCCACGCGAGCGAAGAGCGCGTACCTTCAGAAACATGACCCTGTGCATCCAGCTGAACGCCCTCAGTTCCCGCAGTCGCGCCTAGAGACCTCAGCTCAACGGTTGCCGCTAATGAATTCGCCCAGGGCGCAGACTTTGGTCGAGGCAACCATTCAGGGGTATCACGAATCGTACGAAGGTTGCGCAGGATAAATGTTGATGGCGAAGGCATGAGGCTGCGTGCACCGAGTTCTTCCACGCCACTGCCCGTGGCTAGACGCAAAATTGAATCACCGACCGCAAGGCCTTCGAGGGCATCCTTCCACGCGCGGCGATCACCTGAGGCCAGAGGCCCGAGAGACAATGATTGGTGCTTCATGCCCAATCCTAGGCGCGCGAGATGATCATCGAGGCACTCGATTGTTTTTTGACGGTAAGCAAATGTCTCGAAGAATTGTACGCCTGCCGGAAAAGTTCCGGGCATACTATCGCCGGGAATACGAACCCCGTTGCGCCAAACATAACTCATGATGCCAAGGCGCGCGCTAGCGCGACGCGTAGCGCAAGGGCTTTGCGTAAAGACTCGGCGTGCTCTCGTGAAGGAACGGAGTCGGCAACAATGCCTGCGCCTGCTTGTGCAAAACACCGACCCTGGGTGAGCGTCAGCGAACGGATGATGATGTTGAGGCAGAGGTCGCCAGATGCGCTGATCCAGCCAACGGAGCCTGTATAGAAGCCGCGCGCAACAGGCTCCAGCTCTGCGATCACTTGCATGGTGCGAACCTTGGGCGCACCCGTGACGGTGCCGCCAGGAAAGAGGGAGCGGATAATTTCAGCGGGGCCGACCGTCGATGCACGTTCGCCTTCGACTTGCGAAACGAGGTGAATGACGTGCGAATACTTCTCAATGGTCATGAACTCGGGGACGCGGACGGTGCCAGGGCACGAAACACGTCCTAAATCATTCCGCAATAAATCAACTAACATTAAGTGCTCGGCGCGTTCTTTTGAATCGCTCGCAAGCTCGGATGAGAAGGCCTGATCAACATCTTCCGTTCCCGTAAACGGCCGAGTGCCTGCAATGGGGCGCGACGAAAGCCGCGTGCCTAATGATTCAACCAAAAGCTCAGGGGATCCGCATGCGAGCGTGATGCCAGGCATTTTCACATAAGCCATATAGGGCGAAGGATTGGTTGCCCTGATAGCTTCATACAAACGAAGCGCGTTAGCGGGTGCAGGCAATTCAAGGCGCGTCGAGAGGTTAACCTGATAAGTGTCGCCTGCGGTAATGAGCTCTTGAGCGCGCGCAACTGCCTGAGCGAAGTGCGCGGTATCGAGCGACTCGCCGAGCACAGCGGCGGGCTCGCCGATGGGTCCGAGTGCGGTTG
>CAJBPJ010000124.1 GCA_903957465.1 uncultured Opitutia bacterium | reverse complement strand
CCTTCGCAATCTGTGGCTACGCGCAATGGCTCGTCTGACCAAACAGCAGAGATGTCCATCGGCCCTTTGCGCGGAAAGTCGAAATTTTGGCGAAGGCGCTTTCGTACAAGTCGCAGGAGCGGGTCATCGCGGGTGGAAGTTAAGTCGGAGACCTTAATTTGCGTGCCGCTGATGCGCCCTGCACAGCCGCCCGTGGTGACGGTGCGAAGTTTAGCCGCACGCGTCGCGGCAAGGATGCCGCACTTAGCGCTTAGGCTATCAATGGCATCAATCACAATTCCTTGGAAGCCATCGAGGGCTGCGGGTGCGCCTGGGCGAGAGACGAAACGTATTTCTGCCTGTACATCAATTGTCGGGTGGATGCTGCGCGCGCGATCTGCGAGGACTTTTGCCTTAGGTTGTCCCATGGATTCTTTTACGGCGTGTAATTGGCGGTTGGTGTTGGAGGTGCAAACGTCGTCGCCATCGACCAAGATAAGTTTGCCCACGCCGCTACGCGCTAAGGCTTCTGCTGTCCATGAGCCCACGCCACCCAAACCTATAATCATAAAAGAGGTGCGCGAGAGTCGCTCGAGTGACGACTTGCCGTAAAGACGGGCTACGCCCGCAAAGCGTTCAAGGTATGCAGAATCCACGGCTCTTGTTTGAAAGAGTCTCGGGTATATAGGCGAAAGTAAAAAAGCCACGCTTGCCGAAAGCTGCAGATTTCTGCAGATTAAAGACGCTTCGCATGTCTTCATCTGACCCTAGGAACCCTACCATTCTCTTGGCGCCCACGACGCCATTGTGGTTTCACGTTGTTAAGTGGGCTTTTGTCGGCGCATTAACTTTTTCTCTTTGGGTCTTTTATACGGTACTTCAGGACTATCTCAAATCTTCGTCCGTGGCAGAGACGTACCGTCGCTCCGCCATTCCTCTTATTCAGTATCGTCTGGAGCAGCGCGTTTGGCCGGAAGATTTTGATCTTACCAAAGCCCCCGAAGGTTTAAAGCGGTACAACTTTTCTAAAGCATGGGAAAAGGCTGCGGGCGATTTAACCGTGACGGGAACTTGGCGCTTTGTTCAATCCGGGGCAGAAGGCGTCGCGGCGATTACCTTTGAGCCCAAAAACGTGCAAGACGCGCAAACCTTCCTCGTCGCTTTGGATAAACGGCTGGATGATGGCCGACCAGAAACGGGTCGGTTCCGTATCAAGGCAGGCGTCGGTTCGTTTACACTCCCGGTTGAGTAAACGCATCCGCGCGCGCACGTCGATCTGCGGCAACGAGCGCCTGCGTGAGCTCAGCAATATCGCCGTCGAGCACTTGTTGTAATCCGTGGAGCGTTAAATCAACGCGGTGATCGGTGACGCGGTTTTGATGGAAGTTGTACGTCCGCACTCGCTCAGAGCGATCGCCCGAGCCAACTTGGCTGCGGCGTGCATCGGATCGTGCAGCGTGTGCTTCCGACGTTCGTAGCTCGAGTAAACGTGCGCATAAAATACGCATCGCCTTTTGTCGGTTGCGCAACTGCGAGCGCTCATCGGCGCAATAAACCATTAAGCCGGTGGGCTTGTGGATGATTTGCACGGCCGACTCTGTTTTATTGACGTGCTGACCGCCGGCTCCGCTTGCACGGGCAACCGATAAATCTAAGTCTTCAGGCCGGAGTTCCACTTCAGTTTCTTCGGCTTCGGGTAGAACGGCAACCGTTGCGGCTGAGGTATGAATCCGGCCAGAGGTTTCTGTGCTCGGTACGCGTTGGACCCGATGAACGCCTGCTTCTTGTCGAAGAGCGGCAAATGCCCCTGAGCCTTCGATGAGCAGGACAGCTTCCCGGACCCCGCCTAAATCTGAGCGGCTTAAGCTCAAGGTTTCATGTTTCCACCCTTGTCGTTCGGCGTAGCGACCATACATGCGCGCGAGTTCTCCAGCAAATAACGCTGCCTCTTCGCCCCCTGTACCTGCCCTGACTTCAAGAATAACATTACGTCCTTCGGCAGGGTCAGGAGGGACAAGTGCCTCAATAAGGGCGGTGGCTAAGTCGGGTAGGGCGGCTTCCGCTTCACGGGCCTCTTCTTTAGCCAACTGCCGCATTTCATTGTCTGTGCTGGGGTCTGCGAGCAAGGCCTGAGCCTCGGCCAGCTTTTGCTCGGCCGCCTCGACCTTATCTCCTGCCGCAAGAGCGGAGTTTAGAAAGCGGAGTTCTTGGGCGAGGGCAGCCACGCGACGTCCATCGGCAAAAGATGCCGGGTCGGCTAGAATTGATTCAAGCTCTGTCCGGCGCCGGCGAAGGTTTGTAAGGTTAGGGCGGGGTGGCGATGAACTCATGACCAATCGAGGCTTGGAGGCGGGCGGTGCCGCGGTTAATCCAATGGAGTGCTTGCAGGCACTCCGTGCAAGCCCGACCTTCCAACCGTGTCCGATTCTCGACCCTCTGAACCCGCCTTACGCACCAGCCACGTGCTCGCTTGTGTCTGGGACTTTGATAAAACTCTCATTCCGGGATACATGCAGACTCCCCTCTTCCGTGCTTACGGCGTGGACGAGGCCGCCTTCTGGAGAGAAACCAATCAGCTTCCAGGCCTCTATGCACGGAAGGGTATTCGTACCTCGAAAGACACTGTCTATCTCAACCACCTTCTGAGTTACGTAAAGAATGGGCCGTTGCGCGGTCTCACCAATAAACGACTCCGTGAATTGGGTGCAGATATCGAGCTCTGCCCTGGGCTCCCAAATTTCTTCTCTGAAATTCAAACGCACGCACAGGCTTTGGGTGCCAAGCAGGGTCTCGAAGTTACCTTGGAGCATTACATTGTCAGCACAGGGATTGCTGAGATGATTCGAGGCACTCAGTTAGCCCGTCACTGCGCAGGTATCTACGGCTGCGAATTTCTTGAAGAGCCATTGCCACCAAACTTCACCCACCAGCACGAACTTTCCTTAGAGACGCCATCCGAAATATCGCAAGTCGCGGCGATGGTTGATAACACCGTGAAGACGCGGTTTGTTTTCGAAATTAATAAAGGCACAAGCCGCGATCCAGGCATTGATGTCAACGCGGTGGTGCGATCCGAAGATCGCCGTGTGCCGTTTGAGAGCATGCTGTATGTCGCTGATGGCCCGAGCGACGTCCCAGTATTCTCGCTATTGCGAAAGAATGGCGGGAAGACCTTTGCGGTGTATCGCCCTGACAGCGAAGCGGAGTTTGCCCAATGCGACAGCTTGCTTCAAGTTGGCCGCGTCCATGGCTATGGCCCTTGCGATTACACGGATGGCTCATTTACCACGCGCTGGATTCGTCACGCAGTTTCAGGCATGATAGAGCGTCTCGTTGCGGAACGCCGTCAAGCTGTCGACGCCCGCGTCTCTCAGCCACCACGCCACATCCATCCGCCTGCCTCAGGTTCTTCTATTAAGTCCGGCAGTACGCAGTCGGGTCTTTTCGGCGACTGATTTTCATGGCAACCCCTGTACGCAAACGTTCTGCAACCCTCGCTCGTCCAACTAGCGAGAGCCGGCCCATTGTTGCAGTTGTACTATTTTTACTGGGAGTATTTTTTCTCACTTCGATGGCATTTCGTGATGCGGGCCAAGAGTGTTTTTTGCGCACCACTATAGAGGGTGCTTTCAGTATCCCTTCTGATTCCGCTGTCGAAACAACCGGCACAAATCCCTGTGGAAGCTTTGGGGCATTTATAGCAACGCTATGTTTTGTATTTCTAGGCTACGGAGCATTTTTCATCCCCACTTTCTTATTTGTTGCAGGGTGGTTGGCGTTGAATCGTCGAGCTCACACGCTCTGGCCGACCAAGACATTATTAATGTTCGGATGCGTCCTGCTCGGGGCTGCATTGCTTGCGCTATTTTTAGGCATCAGTGCACCTATGGATGGGCTGACGGCTTTTGACCCGAAAGGCGCAGGCGGAATGCTTGGCCGGTTTATGTACCAGCGCATCCTTGAGCCAGCTGTTGGCGACATCGGAGCATGGCTAATCCTGGTCCCTGCTTATGGCTTTTGTTTATTGGGTGTGTTGGCAGACGATCCAAAGGCAACGCTGGCAACGTGGATCTCGGAATTGCGCGACAGTTTCTTGAGTTGGAACAAGAACCGTCGTGAACAAAATCTTCGCATGGCAGAGGCGCAAAGGCGCGATGCTGAAGCCCGTAAACTTGCCCTGCGCATGGCAGAGACCGTTAAAGGGTCAACATTGGTCGCTCCCATTGCTGGCAGTCCTGTGGTTCAAGAAGCACCGCCAGTCACAGTTATACCTCCTGTAAAAGTCGTGAATCCCGACAAAGTTGTCATCGGGAATCCCGATGACACTAGCGATGGATTGAGCGGTGTTTTATCTGCCGATGAAAAGAAGCCGAAGATAAAAGTAGACCAAGATCCCAAGCCCCAGGTCACTGGCAAAGTTTCTGTTACGAAGCCGGAGCGCATTGAGCGCGCCACAGCCGCTCAACTTCGCAAGAAAACTGGCACCTATATTTTCCCTGGATTAGATTTAGTGACGCCACCTCCACCCCGTGATGAAGCGCGTGAAGATTACCGTCGTCGTGCGGGAGAGCTTATTCAAACCCTGCGCGAGTTCCGCGTCGAAGTCGTTCCGGTAGATCCTGAGAACGGAGTCGACGTGGGTATCCAGCAAGGCCCGTCGATTACACGTTACGAAATTAAACCCGCGCCGGGTGTTCGTGTTGAGCGTATCTCGGGATTGCAGAACAACATCGCTATGAACATGAAAGCCGATGCGGTGCGCATCCTTGCGCCGGTTCCTGGGAAAGGCACGGTGGGCATCGAGATTCCCAATAGCCGTCGACAGCTGGTTGCGCTTCGCGAAATTCTTGAATCCAAAGCTTGGGTTGAGTCCGACGCTTCCATTCCGGTTGTGCTGGGCGTAGACAGTGTAACCAACAAGCCTGTCGTCCAAGACTTGGCCAAGATGCCACATGCACTCATCGCGGGCTCTACGGGCTCGGGTAAGTCGGTTTGCATTAATACGCTGCTTATCTCGATGCTCTACCGCATGTCGCCAGCCGACTTGCGCCTTATCATGGTCGACCCGAAGGTTGTCGAGTTGCAGGTCTACAACGAGATTCCGCATTTATTAGTTCCAGTCGTTACGGATCCTCAAAAAGTTCCTGCGGCACTGAAGTGGCTCATTTCCGAGATGGAGCGTCGCTACCGTATCTTCGCTGCGGTGAATGTGCGCAACTTAGCGGGCTTTAATGCCCGAATCACTCGCGATGTCGAAGAGGCTGCAAAAGCTAAGCAGGAAGAGCTTAACCTAACCCCCGACGAGCGAGCTGCGGCTGCTGAGGCGGTAGCAGAAGGTCCTGTGGCGGCGGTGGAAATCCCTAAAGAAAAATTGCCGTTCATCGTCTGTGTCATCGACGAGATGGCTGACTTAATGATGGTTGCGGCAAAAGACATCGAAACTGCGGTCGCGCGGATTGCTCAGAAAGCTCGAGCTGCCGGTATCCATATGGTTCTGGCTACGCAGCGTCCATCAACCGACGTCATCACTGGATTAATTAAAGCGAATCTCCCGACCCGCATCGCCTTTAAGGTGGCCGCGAATGTCGACTCGCGAACAATCCTTGATCGTAGTGGCGCGGAGACGTTGGTCGGCTTCGGCGACATGCTTTTCTTGCCGCCAGGTTCAGCTTCGTTGCAACGCGTGCAAGGATCCTTTATTTCCGACGAAGACGTTAGTCGTATCGTTGGATTCATTCGTGAAAAGAATGGCCCTCCTGAGTTCTTGAGCGAAGTCCAAGAAGCATTGGATCGTGCGAATGAACCTGATGAAGGCGGAGACTCTGATGGTAGCGGTCCGTCTTCGGATCCAATGGCAGCGAAAGCCTGGGAGATTATCCGTACCACGCGACGCGCATCTGTATCCATGCTTCAACGCCGACTTTCAATCGGGTATAACCGCGCGGCGCGCATCATGGATAATTTAGAGCAAGAAGGTTATGTGGGCCCTGACAACGGGTCGTCTCCCCGCGAAATTCTTCGCGAAGACGGTTAAGTGTCTAAAATTGAGTGCACAGTGCGCTGGGTTGCTTTGCTAATTCCGAAATGGCTTGCAACGCCTTGGTCAAAGGGCGGACTGAGGCACTGACATGCCTTCAACCCAAGATCTCTTCGCACGTAATCGGGAATGGTCTCAGGACATTCGTCGGACAAAGCCAAAGTTTTTCGAAACACTTTCGGCACAGCAGAGCCCGCGGTACCTTTGGATTGGATGTTCCGATAGTCGCGTGCCTGCGAATGAAGTCGTTGGACTGCTTCCGGGAGAACTTTTCGTACACCGTAACGTGGCCAACGTTGTGGTGCATACGGACCTTAATTGCCTGTCGGTTATTCAATACGCCGTCGAAGTCCTGAAAGTTGAGCACATCATTGTGTGCGGTCACTATGGTTGCGGCGGAGTTCAAGCTGCACTCGAAGGTCGTAAACTAGGTCTGATCGATAATTGGCTGCGCCACATCACCGACGTTCGGATGCGCCATGAACTCGCGATTCGTTCTGTACTAGGGCCAGCCCAGTTGGACACGCTCTGCGAACTCAATGTCGTCGAACAGGCCCGCAATGTTTGTGCGACAACGATTGTTCAAGATGCATGGACGCGCGGTCAGCCCCTGCAAGTTCACGCTTGGATTTATGGACTGCGCGACGGACTCCTGAAGGACCTTGGTTTATCTGCGGGTACTGCGAGTGAAGTCGAACCCGCTTACCAAAAAATCCTTAGCCGTTACCGTACCTAAGGTCTTTTAGCTAAGGTATTACGGCGCTCTACGCTGCACCCTTTGGCTGACAGGGTGGCGCATGACTGCTGATGATCAACCCCGTGAGCGCCTGCGTCGCCTTGGGCCGCGTGCTTTACTCGATTCAGAGCTCCTCGCCTTAATGGTAGGGCTGGCGGCGCGTGGTCGACCTCCAGAGTCCATCGCCGATGCCATATTGGGGGAGTCGGGCGGACTTACGGCACTTGCTGCTTGGGAGATGCCTGACTTCTCGAGGGTACAAGGTCTCGGTCCTGCGAAAGCAGCTGAGTTGGTGGCAGCCTTAGAAATTGCCCGAAGGGTAAGGGAGCGAGCACATGATCCTGGAGAGCGTCTCGATGCTCCCGCAAAAGTTTGGACGCGCCTTGAGCCATTAGCCTCGGGCCTTTCGGTCGAGAAATGCTGGGCCCTATGTTTAAATCGGCGCAACCGTTTATTGGCACTGCATGAAGTTAGTTCGGGTACAGCAACAAGTTCACTCCTTCACCCGCGTGAAGTATTTCGGCAGGCCTTACGTCATTCAGCGGCAGCCGTCATTGTTGCACATAATCACCCGAGCGGCGATCCAGCCCCAAGTCATGCCGACCGCGCAGTCACGCGGCAGCTGGTCGAAGCTGGGCGAATGATCGGCGTAGAATTACTCGACCATGTCATTGTCGGCCGGCCCGAGTCCGACCCAACCTCGAAGGGCTGGTTTAGTTTCGGCGAAGCAGGGCTGATCTGAGCGCCGCAGGGCGGCGCCCAGAGGGAGACTAAAGACTAAGGACTAAGGACAAAAGAGAGACTAAGGACTAAAGGCAGCGAAAGGGTGCGATGTCGAAAGGGTGTCGAGCGGACGGCCCATTCTCCGAGCCCCCTAGGGAGCTTCTTTAGTCCTTAGTCTTTAGGCTCCCCAATTAGTCTCTCCAAAAAAGTGTCCCCGCCTGTGCCGATTCTGCATTGGAGCCCCAGTGTTTCCCTAGGTTAAGTGGGTGGCGCGGAGCCCGGCTCAGACGAGGCCGGTCGGGTCGCTGCCTCCCGTTAGTATGTACGTGGGAGAAGGGTGCTGCCGCAGGTGTCAAACACTGCAGGGACTCAATAACATGACAGATTTTTTGTTAGAGGCAAGCGACTCTACCATAAATGGGAAAGCCGCACCCCGGTGCGGCTTTCAACCCAACCTTGAGGCTACAATTACTCGGCAGCAGCAGCTTCAGCGCTCGCACCAAGTGTCATGCCGCCCACGACCTGGACCTTCTCCAGAATGATCTTCTGGATTTCAGCGAGAACCTTGGGGTTCTTCTGAAGATGGTCTTTCGCAGCTTCGCGACCTTGGCCGATAAGTTGTCCGTTATAAGCAATCCAAGCGCCCTTCTTTTCCAGGATTTTATGCTCGATACCGAGATCGAGTACGGAGCCTGTGCGAGAAATACCTTCGTTATACATGATATCGAATTCGCATTCAGTGAAAGGAGGGGCGACCTTGTTTTTGACAACCTTCACGCGAGTGCGATTGCCAACAATTTTGCCAGTTGGCTCTTTGATCTGACCGATACGACGAATGTCGATACGGATAGAAGAGAAGAACTTTAAGGCACGGCCGCCTGGGGTGGTCTCTGGGCTGCCAAACATCACGCCGATTTTTTCACGAATCTGATTGGTGAAGATGCAGATGCAATTGGTACGACTGATGGCGGCAGTCAGGCGGCGCATAGCTTGGCTCATCATACGTGCTTGGACGCCGACGGTGGCATCGCCCATTTGCCCTTCGAGTTCTTGCTTAGAAACGAGTGCGGCGACCGAGTCGATGACGACCACGTCGACGGCTCCCGAGCGGATCAGTGTTTCTGTGATATTTAAAGCGTCTTCACCGGATTCTGGCTGTGAGACGAGGAGGTTATCCAGGTCAACGCCGACGACTTTGGCGTAGCGAGGGTCGAGGGCGTGCTCGACATCGATAAAGACGGCATTGCCGCCTTGGCGTTGAATTTCAGCGATCACCGCAAGACAGAGGGTGGTTTTGCCGGAAGATTCTGGGCCGAAGATTTCGACGATACGACCGCGCGGAAGTCCGCCTACGCCGAGAGCGAGGTCGATGGCAACTGAGCCTGTGGAGACACTCGAGACAGCCATTTTGGTGGCCTCTCCCATGCGCATAAGGGTGCCGTCACCATAGGTCTTGTTGATGGCGGAAAGAGCGAGATCGATCGTCTTGCGGTCGGCAGCCTGCTCAGAGGCTGAGTGAGAGTGAGCCTTCTTTTCGGAGGCGTCTGCTTTTGCGGATGACATAGGTGTCGTGGGTTAAGGGTTGTGAATTTGTAAGAGAAAAGGCTGATGGCAAGTAAAATGAACAAGTGTTCACTATAGGGCGTTTTACCCTAGTGTTTATGCCTATCTAGAAGGCATTTTTACCTATTCCGTGACCCTTTTGCGCAGTTTATTGGCAAAAATTATTTAAGCAGCGAGCTGCGTGGGTGGTGTACCACAACCGCGCTTGAAGTTAGTTCCCTCGCCTGTTTCTTTAACTTTAGCCGAACGCATGCGCCTCTTCCTATTACGTCACGCTGAGGCTGTTCCGGGTACACCGGATGCTGAGCGAGTATTGACGAAAAAGGGCCAGCTGCAAGTGAAGTGCCTAGTCGAGTCTTTGAGTTTAAAGGCACTGAGTGATGTCCGCGCCATTGAACACAGTGGGTTTGTACGTGCGGTCCAAACGGCGACTCGGTTCGTTGAATTAACGGGGTTAGATTTGCCCCTGCTACCCGTCACCGGACTACGTCCCGCAGATAATGCGAAGCGTATTCTGAAGGACATTACAGAGACGCTACATGATCGCTTGATTGTTGGGCATAACCCTAATCTAGCGACAGTGGCTGGCCGATTATTAGGCGGCGGTCGGCGGGAAGTTTCTGTAGTACTCAAAAAATGTGCCCTCATTGCATTGGAGCGTGCGGAGGGCCCTACTAAAAAATACCCTTTAGGTCAGTGGCGTCTGCTCTGGCTCATTGATCCAAGCCGATTAGCCAATCGACCGGAATGATCTATGGATGTTGTGCGATCAGCATTTATTTGGACGGGTGTGGGAGCTAGTCACGTTGCTTTGTTAGCAGTCGCTTGGGGATCTAGCTCAGAGCGCTCGTCGATGAGTGAGGGGTGGGTTACGGTTACTCTGATAGATAGAGCGGAGCCGAAATCGTCGACCGTCCTCTCAGCAGATGTGCCTGTGGTGGTTGCCGGCGGAAGTGTGCCTGCAGTGCCTTTGGTAAAGATTGTCGGGCGAGCGGCAGATGTGGTGGTGCCATCGCATGTATCGATTTCAGCGCCAGCAGAACCGTCCAAAGGTATCGAGATTGAGCCCCCGCGATTTAATTTTAGGGCAGAGCCTGTGTATCCACGTGCCGCTCGTCTAGCGGGTCGCGAAGGTAAAGTCTGTCTTCAGCTCGAAATTTCACGCAACGGCACGCTGCATCGCGCGACCGTAACTTTAAGTTCGGGCGATACTGCATTGGATCGGGCTGCGGTAGAAGCTGCAGAACGTTCGACCTATCACCCGGCAACGACTTCGGGTGGCCCGTTGGACGCCTCCGCGGAAGCAACGTACCGCTTCATCCTGCGCTAAGCTGCGTTAGCGTGCTGCGGGAATTTTCCAGGCGCGCACCCAGTCGATTTCCATTTTTACTTTGGACTCTGTTGCAGAGCCGAAGCCGCCTGCAGGGATGGCTCCAGCCCAGCCTTTATCCTTAACTTCACAGGTGAGCAGAAGGTGTTGGGCAGCTTGAGAGACAGGGATTTCTTTGGGGGCGGACCAAGCGAGCTGGTCGTCGTAATAAAAAGTATAACCTTCTGGTTCCCAGCGTACGGCATACGTGTGCCAACCTTGGTTCGCGCCGTGCGCTGGCTTATTTCGCTTGGTGCGCGTATTCTGGAGAGGTGGACCATAGCCACCCCAATGAATTGTCGTATCGTAGGTGCCGCCAAATTGAGCAAGGTGTTCGACGATATCTATTTCAACGCCATCGACGGTGGCTTTCGCGGGATCTTTGCTTTTGCCATAGGTTTTTGGCATCATCCAAAAAGCCGCCCACATCCCGGGAGCATTCGCAAAGCGAATCTTCGCCTCGAAGTACCCATAGGATTGTTCAAACTTTCCGGAACTCGTGACAAAGCCGGTAAAATGTTTTCCCGCCTCGGTAAAAGTTGTGAGCGTGAGTAATCCGCCTTGAATCGTGACTGCGCGTGGCGAATTACGTGCATCGCGGCGGTTTTCGTCTTGAGCCTTCCAGTGACGCGGATTCAGCACGCTGTTATTAAACTCATCTTCGAACGTCATCACATAGCCTTTGCCTTGAGGCGGTGCCGCTTGAATGAAAGTGGTGACTGTAATTAAAAAAAGAAACAGGCGCATGCTGTACTCCAGCCGAATCTCGATGATTTTGCAATCGTTCGAGTTGCTAAAGTCGTATCGGACTGCAAGTTCCTCTCGAGTGAATCTCGTCCTGGCCTCATCTAACATAGGTTGCAATGGGGCTGTTATGTACACCCGAAGACTGGCGTCCTTGCTCACTGCAAGGGGCCACCGCGTTTGGTTGGCCGCCCAAGAGGATTCATGGATTGCCAAGACAACACAGGGCGAGCTCCCACTTTTACACACAAAGTTTCCCCGTTGGCCGTTATCTGAGGTTGATCGTGTGGCGGCTTTCTGTCGCCAAGAGGGCATCCAGATTTTTCATTCACACAACACGCGGGCGAGTCATTTTGGAGCATTGCTCAAAGTCCGACATGGCGTTCATAGCATCGCGCACTTGCATGCGAATCACCCACAGTTGCACACATGGTTTCATGACCGTTTGCTGGCAGTTTCTAAAGATACCTTAACGTGTCATCGGTATTATTTAGCAGGCTTGGGCAAGAAGGGTGCCGTCCTCGTCAACTTCGTAGACCCTAAACAATTTCGTCCAAGCGAGGGCAGGGGTGACGCGCTGCGAGCGCTGCTTCAAGTTTCTGCAGAGACACCTGTCGTGGTTGTTATTGGGGAGATTTGTTCGCGGAAAGGTCAAGACTTGGCAATGCAGGCTTGGCCTGGTGTTTTGCGTATGCACCCAGATGCGCAGCTCGTTTTTATCGGCCAAGGCTCGCTACCCGATAATCTTTTAAAAGCACTTGGAGTCACGGTCCTTGGCCACCGCAATGACATTTCTGAACTATTGCCGCATGCAACCATTTGCCTGGTACCTTCTCGAGATGAGCCTTTTGGATTAGTAGCGATTGAAGCGATGGCATGTGGGGTCCCTGTCGTTGCTTCGGCCGTGAGTGGGCTTGCTGATATTGTCGCTAGAGGCGCCGGGGCTAGTTATCCGGCCAACGACACGCGTGCATTGTCGCAAGTGTTGACCGAACTACTTAGCGACACGCAGGCGCGAGCAAAGCTCGCAGCAGTCGGTCTAGATCGTACGCGCCTCATGTACAGCCCGGCAGTTCACCTTGCCGAGCTCGAGCGACATTATGCTGAAGTTCTTGGATTGAAGTAAACGCGCGGAAGCCCCTTGCGTCTCTTAAAGCGACGGTGCACCCAGAGGTATTGTTCGGGTGCCACCCGAATGGCCTGCTCGAGTTTCGCTACGATTCTAAGTGTATCTGCGGACTCATCGCCCGTTGGGAAGTTTTCAAGTGCAGGCAAAATAGTTAGGACGTACGTATTATCTGCCAGGCGCTTAGGGTAAAAGGGAACGACGGTGGCTCCGCTCATATGTGCGAGGCGACTGGTCGCCGTATTTGTCACCGCAGGCTCTCCGAAAAATGGGAGTAGCTTTGAATAGGCAGAGGCCTTGCCTTGGTCAGGGGCATACCAAACGACTTCTCCTGCCCGGAGGGCGTTGAGCAGGCCTTTTAAGTCAGCCATAGGGATGGCCCGATTTGTCCAAGAGGTGCGATACTCGCGCAGAAACTTAGCGAGCAGCAGATTGTTTGGATCTCGGTATAGGCAAGAGATGCGTGTGTTTAAACAGAGTATGCGGCCAGCAATTTCTAACGTCGTGAAGTGTCCTGAAACGAGAAGTACGCCTTTTCCTTTCGCTTTAGCATTCTCGAGGTGCTCGAGGCCTTCGATGCGATAGGCCGGAAGCTTTGAGGGTTTTTGCCACCATGCGTGGGTAGTTTCCAAAATCCCTAGCACGAGTGATTGGTAGTGACGGCGAGCAATGCGCCGACGCTCAGCCTCCGTTAATTCCGGGAAACAAATGCGCAAGTTGACGAGAACGACAAACCGTCGAACGGGTATTAGGTAGAAGCAGGTTGCGCCCAATGCCCACGCCACCATGCGCTGAAGCGACCAAGGTAAAAGACTGACGAGACGCAAAATACCAAGTCCGAGCCACGTATGCCAATAGACTGGGTTATAAAAGTTAGCCATCAGGGATGACAATGCTCGCTTGTGGGTATGCCTGTGAAGCCCAAAGGGTTTAGGGTAGGGTCTTGTAGCCGCTTGCACTGCCGCTCAGTAACTCGGCAAAATGAGACCAGTCGCCTGGTTCTAACTCCGCGCGTACCAGCTCAGGGTTTTGATCGTTATCGGGTAGGCGTACGGCCCAAAGTGATTTCGCGCGATCGGCTAGCATGGCAAAGCGAATATCGCCAACTGTCAGGCTTTGCGAAGTGGATGACTCGACGCTATTCCATCCGCCTGTGAATTCACTGAAGTCTGTTAAAATTGAGCCCGCGTGTGTGCCTGCAAGCGGTGTGCCGGGTGTTTCAGGCGTCCAGGCAACGCGAGATTCGCCTTCGAGAACTTGGGTGGCGCTGAATGGCGAAATCCGAAGCGCAGCGATATGCCAAACGCCGTTCTCTAGCCAAATACCACGCCAAAGAATTAAATTTGAAATCGTTGGCTTAGCGGTAAAGCGCGTAACCGATTGATTGCCGACCCATTGCAGGAGTGCCGCCTCTGCCCGGTTGTGCTGAATCCGGCCAAGGGTTGCATAGAAAGCGAACCAGCCAACGCCTAGCCAGGCGAGTACATGCCGGTGGCTTTTCCATGCACGCCAAGCCAAGACGACCAACGGAAGCGTGACTGCCAAATCAACAACTGCGACACAGTCCCATGCAATGCGTTCGTTTGAGAATGGCCAAAGTAGCATTGTGCCAAAACTTGTGCAAGCGTCGCACAGTATATGTGAAAGACCACCAGCGGCTGCAGGTATCAGCAGCGCCTTGGTCGAAGTCTCATGTTTTCCTTTAAAAAACCATGCAGCAAGCAGTGCGGACAAAAGTACAATGATCGGAAGAAAAACAAAGCTGTGGCTAAAATGTCGGTGCCAGCGAAAAGCGACGAGTGGGTCGTTTGCGGAGCGAATAAGGATATCAAGATCTGGGGCTTCTGCGGCAAGGAGTGCGGCCAGGGCAGCGGGAGCAACGGGCGCGTTTGCCCGCCGCGCTGCGAGACCACAGCAAATACCTAAGGCCGCATGGGTGAGATTATCCATTGGCGGTAAGATAAGTTATTTGCAGGGGAAAGGAAGCCAGCACACGGCTGTGGCTTGACCCAAGCGGGGGCATCAAGAGGATGAACTCCCTTATGCGCTACGGACTCAATACCTTCCTTTACGCCAGCCCCTTCACAGATGCGAAAGCACCTGGACTACTCCGCAAATTTGCTGGGTGGGGTTTTGACACCGCCGAAGTCGCCATTGAAGACCCTAAGCATGTGAACCCCCGTCGACTGAGAGACGTGGCGGATAAAGCCGGCATTAAGATTGGATCGATTTGTGCGGCACTTGGGCCTGGCCGTGATTTGCGCGGGACCCCCGCTGAACAGCGCACATCGATGCTCTACCTGACAGCATTGGTTGATCAGGCCGCTGAGCTCGGCGCAAGTCACCTGATCGGACCCCTTTATTCTGTGGTCGGTCGCGCAGAGGCCTATGATGCAAAGACGAAAGCTGCCCACTGGAAGTCCGTTGTGCGGAATTTACGTGAACTCGCGGACCATGCCGAAGCCCGCGGTGTTGTTCTCGCGATCGAGCCACTGAATCGTTTTGAAACAGATTTTCTGAATACGGTTGAACAAGGAATTGCACTCGTGCGTGACATCGAGAGTCCTGCAGCGGGCCTGCTGCTGGATACCTTCCACATGAATATTGAGGAAAAAGATCAAGCCGATGCCATCCGTCGGGCTGGTCGCCACCTCGTTCATTTCCATGCTTGTGGCACCGACCGAGGTGTCCCGGGTGACGACCATTTAGACTGGCCTGCGATTGTCGCTGCACTTCGTGCGATTCGGTACGACGGCGATGTCGTCATTGAATCCTTCACGCCCGACGTCGAAGTGATTGCAAAGGCCGCCGCTATCTGGCGTTCGATTGTCCCTCATAAGGACGATATCCCTAAACGCGGTCTCGCCCACCTTCATAAGGTCTTCGGCAAGGGAACCAAACGTCCCTCCCGCAGGTCTTAAGCCTCACACCTTATGCGCCACATCCTCTTAACCTTCCTCCTCTTTGCCTCGCTCGGTGCTGCCGAGAAGAAACAAGTCCTCCTTGTTGCTGGACGTCCCAGCCACGGACCAGGCGAACACGAGCACAACGCTGGCGTGCTGCTCCTCGCCAAGTGCCTGCGCGAAGGCGCGGCCGACCAGGTTGAAGTTACCATTGCCCTTAACGGACAGTGGCCATCTGACGAAATCATCGACAAGGCTGACACTATTTTAATTTACTCCGACGGCGGTAACGGCCACCCAGCGCTCGGCCGCCTCGATCAACTTGCAAAGAAGATGGCCAAGGGCTGCGGCTTTGTTTGCCTCCATTATGCAGTCGAGCCTGCCTACGCCTGCGAACACTGGGACGGCAAGACGCGTCCGCCTTCACCCGGTCGCGGTTCTAATGGTAAAGGTGCTAAAGAATTTAAGCAGTGGCTCGGTGGATATTTCGAGCAGCACTGGTCAGTGAATCCTTTCTGGACCGCCGACTTCAAACAGCTGCCTGACCATCCAGTCAGCCGCGGCGTAAAGCCTTTCACCTCCTATGACGAGTGGTACTTCTACATGCGTTTCGTCGATGGTATGAAGGGCATCACGCCAACACTTTCGGCCGTTGCGGGTGCTGATACCATGAAGCGCGGTGACGGCCCCCATTCGGGCAATCCTGAGGCTCGTGCGAGCGTCGCTAAGGGAGAAAGCCAAGTCGTCGGCTGGGCCTTCGATCGTCCCGACGGTGGTCGTGCATTCGGTTTCACCGGCGGGCATATCCACAACGCGTGGGGTAATGATTCGCAGCGCAAGGTCGTGCTCAACGCAATCCTGTGGACTGCCAAGGCGGAAGTCCCTGCTGGCGGCGTTGAATCAAAAGTCACAGCTGAAGACTTGAAGGCCAATCTCGATAAGAAGCGCTGAGGTATTTTAGCGGTGTTAGCGGTAATAGCGGTGGTAGTAAAAGAAGGCCGCTCTAGGTTATCTTTTTCACCTGCCACTTGACCTAGTTCGGTTACCTCGGACGATGTTGGCATGTCTTGCACTTACGCACTTGTCGGCGGCAACTCTGGTATCGGTCTGGCTCTAGCCCGACGCCTCGTCGCCGCTGGTCACACTGTCCATGCCGCAGCCCGCACGGCTGGTCCACTTGCTGAGCTCGGCGTCCACGTTCAGCCATTTGATGCTGAGTCGCCGGGCGCGCTCGTTTGGCCCGAGCGCCTCGATGGATTCGTTTACTGTCCCGGCACAATCACACTTAAGTCATTCGGTAGACTAACTGCAGATGACTTCCTGCGCGACTTGCGCGTCAATCTCCTCGGTGCAGTCGCCGCATTGCAGTCTGCGCATCCTGCGCTCCGCGCCTCGGGCTCCGGCTCGGTCGTGCTCTTCTCAACGATCGCTGTAGCGCAAGGCATGCCGATGCATGCAAGCATCGCTGCGGCGAAGGGTGCGGTTGAGGGCCTAGCTCGATCACTCGCCGCAGAGTGGGCTCCACATGTACGCGTTAACGTTATCGCTCCTTCACTCTCCGACACGCCTCTCGCAGGTGCGTTGCTCGCGGATGACGCCCGACGAGCGGGTGCTGCGAAGCGCCATCCACTGCAGCGCGTTGGTGATGCCGATCAGCTCGCCGCTACCGCGGAGCACCTCCTCGGACCTGCCAGCGGCTTCATGACCGGCCAAGTCCTACGCATCGACGGCGGCCTGTCCTCGGTGCGACTACTCTAAAAAATTTTACTCGCAGCCCTAGGAGGCTTTCGGCATAAAGTCGGGCATGGCAAAAGTCACCGTGGACTTAGATGTCGTCGACATCGTGATAGGTTTGCTGATCGTCGTTACCAACGCCGTCCTGCTCGCTCACTTCAAGAAGCATAAGCCTGACAAGCCGCGTCTGCGCGTGCTCTGTTTCCTCGGTATGCTCCTCGGCTTCTTTGTGGCCTTCTGGAATTTCTTCTACGACCTCGCGCTGGCACGATAGCCGGTAAATAAAAAGGCCCGCGTGAGAGCGGGCCTTTTTGTTGGGCGAGTGAAGCCTTAGATCATCATCAGCGCAGGCTCTTCAAGCATTTGACGAAGTGCTTGGAGGAATTGGGCTGCGGTTGCACCGTCGACCACGCGGTGATCGCCAGAGAGACCCACAATCATGCGTTGTCCGACGACGATACGCCCTTGAGCGTCGACGATGGGCTTCTGTACCGTTGCGCCTACAGAGAGGATGGCAGCGTTCGGTGCATTGATAATGCCAAAGAAGCCGCTCACGCCATACATGCCGAGGTTGGTAACGGTGAACGTCGATCCAGACATCTCAGCGGGTGTAAGTTTCTTCGCGCGTGCCTTCGCAATCAGGGCTTTGGCTTCAAGGGCAATGTCGCGCAGCGATTTGGCCTGAGCATCACGAACGACGGGGGTGACGAGTCCGTCTTCGAGGGCGACGCCGAAGGCGAGGTGCACGGCGCCATGGGTGCGGATGTTGGTGCCCGCCCAGGATGCATTCACTGCTGGCACGCGACGGAGTGCCTCGGCTGAAGCTTTCAGAATAAAATCATTTACCGAAAGTTTGAGCGCATCTTTTCCGCCGGCTTCGGTGAGTCGGCGATTGAGGGTTTCGCGCAAGGCGAGAAGCGGGGCAGCGTCGACTTCGGTCTCGAGATAAAAATGCGGGACGGTTAGCTTGGACTCGAGTAAGCGACGCGCAATTGTTTGGCGCATGCTTGAGACCGCGACATCGGCATCTGCCTGAATGCCTTTACCGTCTGCCGGTGCAGCGACCGCAACATTCAGTGGGCCAGCAGCACTCGCAGGCGCAGCGGTAGCTGCGAGAACATCATTACCAACAACGCGTCCGCCAGGTCCAGTACCACTGAGGGCGGCAACATTCACGCCGGCTTTTTCGGCCATGCGTTTTGCATAAGGGGAAGCTTTGGCGCGCTCACCTGTCTGTGTGGTGGCGACGACAGGCGATGCCATGGCTTGCGGGGCGCAGCTCACGCCGGTGGATTCAGGAATGGGTGGCACCGCAGCAGCCTTGCCAGGTTCAGCTTTGGGCGTGGGAGCGTTTGTGCTGCCGGGAGCAGGTGCTGCTTCACCTTTTTTTCCAATCGCGCAAATAGGAGCGCCAACAGGAAGCTGAGCGCCAGCCGACGCGTACATCTTAAGCAATACACCCGGAATGGTATTTTGTACCTCCATGGTGGCCTTGTCGGTTTCGACTTCGCAAAGGATGTCACCAAAGGCGAGCGTGTCGCCTTCCTTGACGTTCCATTTCACGAGTGTCCCCACCGTCATGGTGTCGGACAACTTGGGCATATCGATAATATCAGCCATCGGTGTTAAATTTTGGGTGTGGTAAAATTACGCGAGAACTTTGAGTGCGGCTTCAACGACGCGCGCAGGCGAAGGGATTTGGACGTCTTCGAGCGGCTTCGAATAAATCTGAGGGGCGTCAATTGATGAGACGCGACCGATCGGTGCATCGAGTTCATCAAAAGCTTTTGATTGGATAATGTAAGCGACCTGGGCGTCGACGCCGCAGAAGGGTTTATTTTCCTCAACGAGCAACGCGCGGTGCGTTTTGCGCACGGAGGCCAAGATGGTTTCCTCGTCAAGCGGTCGGATGGATCGCAAGTCGACAACTTCGACGGAGACGCCGTGCTCGGCTTCGAGAATTTCGGCGGCTTTGAGCGAAGTGATGACAGCACGTCCGTGAGCAACAATCGTGAGATCTGTGCCCACGCGTTTCACGTCGGCAACGCCGATGGGCACAATGTAATCTTCGTCGGGGACTTCGCCTTTATCGTTATAGAGAATGGTATTCTCCATGACGTAGACGGGATCGTTGTCACGAATGGCTGCCTTGAGGAGTCCTTTCGCGTCGTAAGGTGTCGCTGGGCAAACAACCTTAATGCCTGGATGGGCCGCGAGCATTGCTTCCGGTGTATGTGAGTGGGTTGCGCCAACGTTGGTCCCGCCGTTAGCCGGACCGCGGATCACGATCGGGCAGTTAATCAAACCGCCTGACATGTAGCGGATGTTGCCAGCGTTGTTCACGATTTGGTCAAAGGCTACATAGCTGAAGGACCAGAACATGAGTTCCATCACCGGGCGGATGCCTAACATCGAGGCGCCGACGCCAAGTCCGATGAAGCCTGCTTCTGAAATAGGTGTGTCGATGACGCGCTTCGGCCCAAATTCTTTTAACAAGCCCTCCGTCACTTTGTACGCACCATTAAACTGGGCGACTTCTTCGCCCATAATGACAACGTTCTCGTCACGTTTCATTTCTTCGCGCATGGCTGCGCGGATGGCTTCACGGTAGGAAATGATAGGCATGTCGGCGATTTAGTTCACTCAAAGATGATGGTTCCGCGCGACGTGGTGTCTTTGCCGCGGTTGTCTTCTTCCCAGTAGATATCCTGAGTGATAGATTCGACAGTGGGGTAGGGTGATGCGTCGGCGAAGTCGGCCGCTTTATTCGCTTCCTCCATCGCAGCCTCATTAATCGATGCGACGAGTGCATCGGTGAGCACGCCTTCGTTCAACAGCTCTTTTTCCCAAAGCTTAATCGGATCTTTTTCTTCGCGGTAGCCTTTGATCTCCTCTTTGTCGCGATATGTTTTGTCAGGGTCGGCCATCGAGTGGCCGAAGTAACGGTAGGTGAAGATTTCTAAAACGGTCGGGCGATTTTTTTCATGCGCACGCTTCACAGCAATCGCTGTCTTTGCGCGCACTTCGTAAAGGTCGTGTCCATTGACGAGATCCCAGTCCATGCCGTATCCTTCTGCGCGTTTGGCCAAGGAGCCTGGGTGGGCGGTGGAGCGCTCTTGTGAAGTGCCCATGGAGTAACCGTTGTTTTCAATAATAAAGATAACGGGCAAATCCCAAAGTGCTGCCAAGTTGTAGGCTTCGTGGACTGCGCCTTGATTGACGGCGCCATCGCCCATGTAGACGAGGCAGCAACCCTTGAGACCTTTTTGTTTTAATGCGTAGGCGATGCCTGTGCCGAGTGGGGCTTGTCCGCCGACGATGCCGTGACCGCCCCAGTAATTTTTGTCTGGCGCGAAGTAATGCATCGAGCCGCCTTTACCTTTCGAGCAACCCGTCGCTTTGCCCTGCAATTCGGCCATGCAACTATTCATATCCATACCCACCATTAAGGCGTGACCATGGTCGCGATAGCCGGTGATCAGGTGGTCATTTTTTCCGAGGACGGAAAGCGTGCCGACGGCGACAGCCTCTTGCCCGACATACAGGTGAAGGAAGCCGCCAATTTTACCTTGTTGATAGGTTCGAATACAGCGCTGCTCGAAGTGCCGAATCCTAGCCATCTGGGTATAGAGTTTAACCTTATCGGCTTTTGTTAGGGCTGCGTTGGCAGGGTCCTTGGCAAAAGCAGAAGGCCCCGCGGGGTTCTTCAGTGATTCAGGGTGAGTAAGGGCGGTAGGCTTGGCCACGGCAGTTGTTAGGTGTCGATTGGACACGGCCCAGCCCGAAGGTCAAGTGAAGCCACAGGGAGGGTGGGGTGAATAACCTTGACCCAAAGGGCATTGAGTTGCCCTCATTTCGCACCCCTTTGTCCATGAATCCAGCCCCTGAGCAGACCGAACGCGAACTTGTGGTTCAAAACCGCATGGGAATCCATACCCGGCCCGCTGCTCAGATTGTTCGTTTAGCCAACCGTTACCCAGATATTGACGTCCAAGTCGCCAAGGATGACGAAGTGGTGAATGGGAAGAGCATTATGAGCTTAATGATGCTGGCTGCTGGCCAGGGATCTCGATTGCGCTTCACCGCTACCGGTGCTGGCTCGGGTGCATTATTGAATGAGATGGAGGCGCTTTTCGCCCGCAAATTTGACGAGAACTGATCCATGTTTGTTTTAGTGGCTAGTTTGCTACTTGCGGCAAGTTCCCCCGCGGCGAAAGCGCCGGTCATTCCAGATGCCGAAGTAGTTCGCTATTTGCGCGGAGCAGAAGTGGCCGAGTGGTCGCGCGCCTGTCATCTTTTTGAAGCCGGACAAGGGCGCTTTAATCAAGGCACAAGCATTATGAATGCCCCGCGCACTCAGAGTGTTGGTAAGGGTTTTGAAACGCCCGCTGAAGCCAAGGCGCGCGGCGAAGCTTTAGTGAAAGAAGGCCAAGAGCAGATTCAACGAGCGACCCAGACTTTAAATCGTTTGCGATCAACTGCGGCAACGCGGTTTGCTGAACTAACCAAAGAAGTCAGTTTAGCCCTAGAAGTTTCAGGCTATCGATGGGAAGAGGGTTTGCTCATGAGTGCACTGCGTGCGCAGAAACTTGCACGAGATGCTGGGATGACGGCACACCATGTGATTGGTGCCTGGAATTTTGGCGACGACGGCAAGCCTGCACCCAACGCTACGTTGGTTGAAGATTTACGCGCGGCATGGACGAAGGCTCAAGCAGAGCGAAAGTTTTTAGAACCTGCTCCGAGTGATGGTTATCGCATTACAGCTGCACCTACAGCGGAAGCACCTGCCCAGTTCTCAGCAACCTGGACTGCGCCAACTGCGGCCAACCAAGTCGCATTGGTTTGGGCTGAGATATACCCCATTAACTCTACGGCCTCATTGGTTTACATCCATGTCGCCGATGCTCATTCCCTTCGATTGATAGATACGGAATGTTTTTTGACGTCACCTCAAGGTGATGCTGTTGGCTTCCGCGCCTCGATTACTTTGCAGGATCGACACAGTTTTGTGCCACGCATTAGCGCAAGTGACGCATGGCGCTTAGGTTATCCTTTGGCAGATTGTACGCCTATTGGGGCGGCGATGTTAAGGCACCTAAGCGTGAGGGGTAATCGCGTGCCTGTTTGGTGTGGCGAATGGCTGTCGCGCCTGCTGGGCGGCACTGTCAGCCTAGATGATAAGTCAAATGCACTCTGGAAGGTGAAACCTGTGCTAGGCGTCACGGGCGACTTTAAAGTTTCCGCGACGCAAGTCGGAACCACCAAGACCATTGAAGTGGGTACCTTGAGTTTGCGCCTCGAGCAGACTAAGTCCGCCAAGACTCCTCCAGCTGCTAAGTAACGGTCACGCTTTCGCTGACCGTACGAGCTGTTTGATTTTTGACTCTGCCCGTTGGCGGTGAGCGACGGTCATGCGGTCGATAAAAAGAACGCCCTGACAGTGGTCGTGCTCGTGTTGAATGCAGCGAGCTAATAATCCACCGCAGACCATGACATGGGGTGCGCCGTCCACATCGCGGTAACGCACCACGCATCTTTCCACGCGGGGAACTTCGCCGCGAATACCAGGGAATGACAGACAGCCTTCTTCCAGCAGATCAATTTCGCCTGGCAAGATATCCACTTCAGCGTTCGCCATGTAAATAGGCATGATGCTTTTTGCATCTGAAACAACTTTTCCATCAAGTTCTATGGGCGTGTCCTCGTCGGGCACGTTAACGATAAAGAACTGAATCGACTTGCCGATTTGCGGCGCCGCCAAACCCATTCCGCGCGCCGCTCGCATCGCCACCAGCATATCCTCTGCGAGCGCGCGCAAGGGTTGACCAAAAGCCCGCACGCCTTCGCCCTTCGTGCGTAAGACTGGCTCTGGATAATAAACGATGGTGAGTTCGGCCATGGTTACTTGTTTGGGGAATAGTCGCCACTTTCGCACGTTCGCACAAAGGCTTCACAGCGTTCGCGAAGTTTATTCCAACTCGCGCGTAACCGTCGGCTCTCTTCTGGGTCAATGACGTGGTCTTCAGTGGCTTCACTTAACTCAGCAATTAAGAGACTAAACTTTCGCACGAGATCGTTTGCGGCACGGCTGAGATTAGGGTCTGATAAAGGGTTTTCTGCCACGAAACTTCCGCCCGACTTCTGGCAGAGCCACTCAAGAATGCGCTTATCGCCGGTTGCTTCGAGCAGCTGAATAGTCCGCTCAAGGGGGTTTGTTTGGCCGCTGCCACCTTCGGTTGACTCGCGCCATTTATAAAGCAGCGAAGTTGATACACCCAGTTTTGTGGCAACGGCGGCTTGTGCTGCTTGACGGCTAAGTCCTTCTTTCGCACCCGCTTCGGCAGCATGTTGCAAGGCTCCTTCGATGACTTCATGGGCAGCCTTGATTCGAGTCCGACGAATAGCGGGAGGTTTCCTGCGCATTTTAGTAATCGTAGAGAGGTTAGACAGGGGTGCAAGCGTATCGAACCGAAAAGGCTTGGAGGCGGTCAGTTGAGGTTTATTCCTCAGTGCATGGCGCTAACATTGCTCGCGGTAGAGGCTTCTCAGCTAGGCGCAGGGTCAGCATGGGCTTGGGTAATCGCAGCCCTCTTACTCATCGCAGCTGAATTTGTCCTCCCAGGGATGATTATTGGAATTATCGGTGGCATCGCAGGCCTCTACGGACTTTTCCTGGCGGCTGAATCGAGCACGACAGATTTTGCGTTAACGACAACAGTGCTTCTGGTTGGTGTGACTCTTGAATTTTTAATCTTTCGAAAACTTGCCCCGAATATCGCCAAGCAGCTTGGTCTCGCTAGCCCGATTTCAGATGCAGGAGCAGCCGTCCCGAGTGCCGCCAGTTTTGCGGACTTAATCGGACGTGAAGGTCTTGCATTAACTGCGCTTGCGCCGAGTGGCTCAGCAGAGATTGCTGGCCGACGAGTCCAAGCCTCCTCGATCGACGGCTTCTTGGATAAAGGCACCCGTGTCATTGTCTGCGAAACCGTGCCCGGCGGCGTGACGGTTCGTCGCATTTAATTTTTTAAAACCTCATCCCATGCTCAACTATCTCATCAGTAACCCGATCTACATTGCCCTGCTTGTCGGGCTAGGTCTTATCCTTATTTTTGCCCTCGGCTTCTTGCCCGTGTGGACGCGCGCAATGCTTACGGGTGCGCCCGTTGGTCTTGGAGACTTAATTGGTATGCGCCTTCGTGGCGTCCCCTATGCCGTGGTGGTTGATGCACGCATCGCCGCTCACAAGGCCGGCATTCCCATTGGCGAAGACATGATTGATGGCCACTACCTCGCTGGCGGCAATATTGTCCAAACTGTCCAAGCGCTGATCGCCGCTCAAAAAGCAGGCATCACCCTTGACTGGCGCCGTGCGTGCGCAATCGACATCGCGACTCGCGGTACCAATAAGTCCGTGCTCGAGGCCGTGCTCACGTCCGTGAGCCCTAAGGTCATCGATTGTCCCAATCCATCTGGCGGTCGCACTACCATTGATGCGGTGGCCAAGGATGGCATTCAGGTAAAAGTTAAAGCCCGGGTGACTGTGCGCACAAATCTCGATCGTTTTGTGGGCGGCGCTCAAGAGGAAACAATTATCGCGCGTGTGGGTGAAGGCATTGTGACAACTATCGGATCTTCGGCTTCTTACAAAGTTGTCCTCGAGAACCCTGACCGTATTTCCAAAACCGTACTCGAGCGCGGGCTCGATGCGGGCACTGCTTACGACATCCTTTCAATCGACATCGCTGATGTCGATGTCGGTGACAACGTCGGCGCGATGCTTCAAGAGGCTCAAGCCAATGCGAATAAGAATATGGCGCAGGCTGAGGCCGAAATTCGTCGCGCAGCTGCGGTTGCACTTGAGCAAGAAATGCGCGCGCGTGTTGAAGAAATGCGCGCTCGGGTTGTCGAGGCAGAGTCGCAGGTGCCGCTCGCCCTTGCGGATGCTTTGCGTAACGGCAAGATGGGTGCGCTGGATTTCTTCCGGATGGAAAATCTTCGCTCTGACACGGACATGCGCCGCGGTATTGCGGGATCGGGCGAAGCTCCTAAGGCCTAATTCATGGAGCTGCTCGTCATCATTGGCGTCGTTGCTCTCCTGCGATTTATCGCGGGCAGGATGACGCCCGATGAAGCCAATCCTGAAGCCCCGCCATTGCCTGTGGCGCCAGCGCGTCGTCGCGCGGTACGTCGACGACCTGCAGATGTAAATTTTACACCTGAACCGAGAGTGTTTTCAGACGAGCCGACAATCCCGACGATTGTACCCGTTGCACCGCGTCCAGCTTTGGCACGGGTTGCCCCACGGCGCGCCTTAGCCCCTGCATTTCGTGGTAAAGAGGCTTTGAGAAAAGCGATGATTGTACGGGAAGTTTTAGGCCCACCCGTTTCGTTGCGCTAAACTTATCCGCGCCAGGAGCGCCAGAGTCGGGCTAGTGCAAATGCAAGGCAGCAACCCATGACCATGCCAGCGCCGGCAGGAATCGATTCGTAATAATACGAAACGCATAGGCCCGAGGTTCCGCCGATAAGTGAAAGTAGCACTGACCAAAAAATTACCTGACTTAGCGAGCGAGCAAGGAGTACGCCGCCTGCTGCGGGCACAATTAAGAAGGCAGTCGTCAGCATCGCTCCAACGAGACGTACGGCCGAAGCTGCTGCGACTCCAGCAAGTGCTACTAAAAGTAATCTTAAGACAATAGGCCGCGCGCCAGCCATCGATGCATAATCATCATCGAGGGCAGAAGCCTCGAGCTCTTTATGAATCATGATGAGCACACCTATGACGACAAGGCATAGCGATGCCATGAGACCTAGTTCTGCATCATCAATCCCCAGCACGCTGCCGAAAAGTAGTCCTGTAAAATCGCGCCACGATTGCGCTTGAGCCATCAAGATAATCCCCAATGCAAAAAGTGCAGATTGCACGACGCCGATAGCCGCATCTTCGCCGCTTTCGCGCCGCCGCCCCACAAGTACCACGAGGCCGGCGGTAACGAGTCCGGCGACACCTGCACCAATGTAGGTTGAGATGCCCATGAGCCACGCTGCGACAACGCCTGGCAGCAGGGTGTGTGTGAGTGCTGAGCCTACGAAGGTCATGCGTCGCACGACGAGATGGCTCCCAATACACGCGCAGGCAATTGCACAAAGAGCCATGCCTAAGAAGGCACGTTGCATGAAAGCATGCGTCAGGGGCTCAGGAATCCAGTGCAACATGTCGGTGGGGGTGTTGGCCGTCACACGCTACGCGCAACGAGATTTTTCCTTCGTCGGCTATAAATATACGATCACACAGCGAGCTATCGATATTGTCGTGAGTTGAGAGTAACAAGGTGACACCGTTGAGTGCTGGACCAAAGAGGATCTCGTTGAGAGCTTGTCGGCTGGCTTGATCGATGCCTGCGTAAGGTTCATCAAGCAAGAGAAGCGTCGCGCCTTGGCAGAGGGCTCTCGCTAAAAGCGCCCGCTGAAGTTGTCCGCCTG
>CAJBPJ010000123.1 GCA_903957465.1 uncultured Opitutia bacterium | reverse complement strand
GTAAGTCCGCTAAACCTGAACTGGTAGAAGCGGAGCGTGTATTTGAAAAAGATAAGCCAGCGCCTGTTGAACCCCCAAAGAAATAATCTCGATTAGTTGCGCGGACGGAGTGCGCCCCAGATGGTTCGTTTAGCGGAAAGCGCAAGGTGCTCAAGGCGGGCAGCTTCGAGCGCGTCAGAAATTTCGTTTTGAGGGTGCCCGTCGAGCAACCGTGCACCCTCGAGTTCTGCGCGCGCACGGCGGATGGCATCGATGACTGTTCGATGGGAAATAATTTGCGCAATACCCAGACCGATAGCCATCACTGCAAAAACGGCGAGTCCGGTGAAGCGACCCGGGGAGAGCAGGGTTCCTAATGCTAGGATTGGCCAGGCGTTTCCCCAGAGAATGAGTACGCCATCCAGTCGACCGAGGCGTCCGATTCGGCGATCGCGATCGCGGTGTTGTAATCCGTGGGCAGCGACCCCTGCGGCTCGCACGACAGCAAACAGTGTACGACTAAAATAGGTACGCTGAGCGAGTTTTACGGCTGGCTCAGAGGCGGCGTAATTATCCCCTAAAAAGTCTAAAGCTTCGTCGACAGGAACTTGTTCAATCTCGCCGCGCAGCAAAACGATACGTGCGGCTTGTTCGCCGGTTACGCCGCGCACAAGCAAGACACGTCCATGGCGTTTCTCCAAAGTGCGTAATCGTGCCCAAGCAATCCAGGGTATGGCGAGCGCCACAATGCCAAGGCCGATGAACATGAGTTCGAGGCGTGCTTGGAGTGACGTCATGCCGAAAGCCAAGCAGAGGGCTGACTTTGTGCGAGCCAACAGTGGGGCTTCCGGGTGCCTTAAGCCCCGCTTTACTTTAAATGCCGTGTGGCGTGAGGTTGACCCGTCGTCTACTTTTAGGAGTATACGCCCATGGATATTGATGCCGTACACAGCTACCTCCTTGGGTTACAGGATAAGCTCTGTGCCCAGATTGAGGCAGTGGATGGTAAGGCGAAGTTTATCACCGATACCTGGGAGCGTGCTGAAGGGGGCGGTGGGCGCACGCGCGTCATCAGTGGTGGTGCCGTTATTGAAAAGGGTGGGGTAGCTTTTTCCGATGTCAGGGGCACAAAGCTACCACCTTCAGCTACGCAGCATCGACCTGAACTCATTGGACGTCCTTTTCGTGCCATGGGTGTTTCCGTGGTTCAGCATCCGCTCAATCCGTATTGCCCAACATCGCACATGAACGTGCGGTTCTTCTCTACGGAGGGGCCTAACCCGATTTGGTGGTTCGGTGGTGGTTTTGATCTCACCCCGTTTTATGGCTTCGAGGAAGATGCTATCGCTTGGCATAAGGCATCACGTGAAGCCACAGGTTCGCTTTACCCGCGTTTCAAGAAGTGGTGCGACGAATATTTTTCACTTAAACACCGCGGGGAGAATCGCGGAATCGGGGGAGTGTTCTTCGATGATTTTAGTGAGGGTGATTTTGCGAACGCTTTTGCGATGATGCAAAAAGTTGGATCAGCTTATGGTCCGGCCCTCTGCGATATTTTACAGCGACGCAAAGACATGCCCTACGGAGCTCGAGAGATTGAATGGCAAGAGATCCGTCGCGGACGTTACGTCGAATTTAATTTAGTTTGGGATCGTGGTACACTTTTTGGTCTGCAATCAGGCGGCCGCACAGAGTCGATCTTGATGTCGATGCCATCGCGGGCGCGTTGGGGGTATTGTCATTCGCCTGAGGCAGGTTCGCCGGAAGCTGCATTGCTCGATTTCATTAAGCCCCGTGAGTGGGTCTAGCACCTCCCCGCTTGCCAACTGGCAGATGGTTGGAATGCTCGACCTATGACTTCCCGCGAGCGCTTTCTGAAGGCCGTGCGGTGCGAACCTCACGGGCGCACACCGGTCTGGATTATGCGCCAAGCGGGACGTTATTTACCTGAGTACCGTGCCCTCAAGGCGAAGACCGATTTTGTGACCATGGTGCGCACGCCTGACTTAGCCACCGAAGTCACCCTTCAGCCGCTCCGCCGCTTCCCGCTCGATGCTGCCATTCTCTTTAGCGACATCCTAGTGGTTCCTGAAGCGCTTGGGGTACCTTATCGTTTTCGTGATGCTGGGGGCATTCAAATGGACCGCGCTTTAGCGAATGAAGCCGATATCCTAAAACTCTCACCTCAAGGTGCGGCCGATCGTTTAGAGTATGTTTACGCCGCGTTACGTCAGATACGCAGTGAACTAGGTAACACCAAGGCGTTGCTAGGCTTTGCCGGTAGCCCGTGGACGTTGGCCTGTTACCTCGTCGATGGTGGCAGCGCTGAAGGATTCCCGAAGACACTTGAGTTTGCGCGTAGTCAGCCTGCAACTTTCGAAAAACTGCTCGGTGTTCTCGCAGATACCGTTGCGGAGTATTTAAACCGCCAACTCGCAGCGGGCGCCGATGCCATTCAAATTTTTGATAGTTGGGCAGGTCTACTTGAAGGCGAAGCCTACGAGCGACTTTCATTGCGATGGATCCGTGCCGTTCTTGAAAAACTTCCGACCGGAGCTTCGGTTATTTTATACGCTAAAGGTAAATCACGTGATGCTCGCGCTCTCGCGGGTACAGGGGTGCCTGTGTTGGGTGTCGACTGGGAACTACCGCTTTCAGAAGTTCGTAAGCTCGTGAATCGTCCGATTTGTTTACAGGGTAATTTAGACCCCGAATGGATGACGCGCAGCCCGGCTGAGGCGATTGTTGCGACCAAGGCAGTCCTCGCCGATAACGCTGGCAACCCAGGTCACATCTTTAATCTCGGGCATGGTATTACCCCTGAGGCCAAGATTGAAACTTTTGCCGCGGTAGTTGACGCGGTCGTACAATCTGGTGACTAATGCTTTCAATAAACCTATGTCTAAACGCGCTGTAGTTTTACTTAACCTAGGCTCACCGAAAAGCACTTCGGTGGGTGATGTCCGTACTTACTTACGTGAGTTTTTGGGCGACGAGCGCGTCATTGATTATCCAGCAGCTTTCCGCTTCGCATTGCTCGAGGGTATTGTCTTGCGGACACGCCCTCGCAAGTCCGCGGCTGCCTATAAAACGGTTTGGACTCCCGAAGGTGCACCTTTGCTTGTGACCACCGAGAAGCTCCGCAAGAAACTCGAAGTAGCCTGTGGTCTGCCTGTTATTACGGGCATGCGTTATGGCGAACCTTCGTGTGCTCAAGCAGTCGATAAACTTAAAGAGATGGGTGTGGATGAAGTTTTCGTCCTGCCGCAGTATCCGCACTATGCGATGTCGAGTTACGAGACGGTCGTCGTAAAGTTCCAAGAAGAGCTGCTTGAGCGCGCTCCGGGTATGCGCTGGCAGATGCTTCAGCCTTACTTCAACGATCCAGCCTACATTCATGCGCTAGTGGAGTCGGCCAAGCCTTGGTTAAGTAAGCCGTTTGATAAAGTGCTCTTCTCTTACCACGGCGTGCCTGAGCGCCACCTGCGTAAGGGCGATGCTTCCAAAGCCCACTGTACCAAAATACCGAACTGCTGTGAGGTTGCTAATCCAAGCCACGCAAATTGTTACCGGCACCAGTGCACACGAACGACGGAGTTGTTCCGCATCGCAGCTGGTTTACGTAAAGATCAAGTTGAGTTGGCATTCCAGTCGCGCTTCGGCCCAGAGCAATGGTTGCGGCCCTATACAGACAAACGTCTAGAGGCTCTACCTTCCGAGGGGGTGAAAAATCTTCTGGTCATGTGTCCGGCCTTTACGGCTGATTGCCTCGAGACCATTGAGGAAATTAGCGAAGAGGGTAAGGAAGACTTCATGCACGCAGGTGGAGAGTCCTTCCAGCAAATCCCCTGCTTGAATGACCAGGATGTCTACGTGCGATACCTCGCTGATCGCGTGGCGCGCTGGCAGCCTTCGCACGTGTGAGTGTCGACAAGCTTGAGCTGATCCTTGCTTCCGCATCACCGCGCCGAACGGAGTTGCTAGCGGCGGCAGGTATTCCGCATCGGGTTGTGGTGGCTGCAGTGACAGAGCATGAGGATCCTTTGACTAACCCGCGCGAGATGGTCCTGCACAATGCGCAGCTTAAGGCAGCAGCCGTGGCTAAGCTTCATCCCGCGGCACTTGTTCTTGGTGCAGATACCACTGTGGCGCTGGATCAGCGTGCTTTGAATAAGCCGGCAAATTTAGAGGAAGCGCGTGCGATGTTAAAATTGCTCTCCGGTCGCGAGCACACCGTCCACACCGGCATTTGTTTGCTACTCAAAAACGAACACTTGCTAGAATCTCACTGTATTACTGCAAAAGTCCGCTTTCGGAATTTATCGGATGAAGCTATCAATCGGTATATGGGGTTGGTGAATACGCTCGATAAAGCGGGTGCCTATGGAATTCAGGAGGGCAGGGAAATCATCATCGAGTCCTTCGAGCCTCCTATTTCCACTATCATGGGGCTTCCGGTGGAGTTCTTGAAGGAGCGGCTGAGTCAATTAGGCCTTTTGCAGCGTTTGTTGTGATAAATTGAACAGATATGGTGTTATTATAAGTTGAGTACCCGTTTGTATCGGGCAGTGTAATCGCATGCCCTACCCAGGCGAAGTCAGAGACGAAACCCGTCCGGTGCTTCTGGCACTTTTGTCGACGGTAGTCCTGCATTCTGTCTTAGGGTTTTGGCTGTCATCGCCTTTCGCTGACCATGTGATAGTGCCTATACGTAGCACGCGCGTGCTTGTTGCGCCTACCCCGGTTGATCAGAAGAAACTTCCGCAATCGATGCAGCTCGCGCAAGTTTCGCACGAGGGCAATCGCGAGACACCTCAGGATTCGCCATTTCTCGCAGCGAAGAATCAAAAGGCCGCGCAACCGATCCCTGAGCCACTTCCGACGCGTTCGGCGCTCCCCAAAAGCGAGGGTGTCTCGGTTGAGGACATTCGGTTAACGCAAGCCTTACCCAAGCCCAGTGAGCCGTTTACCGCTCAGCTACCTCAGCCAGAAGCAGGCACACCCAATATAGCTATGAAGCCGGGAGTGGGTCAGTCGGTACCACTGCCACGTCCACAGGTGAAGACACCATCGACGCCCAAGGCTTCACTGCCTTCTGGGACCTACGGTTTACTTTTGCGTAATCCAGTGGGAGTTAATCGCGCAGGCACAGTTTCCCTCGATGCCCGTTTTTCGAGTTATGGTGATTATGCGCAGCGCATGATGGAAGCCATTCAAGCGAGTTGGTGGAGTCTATTGGAGCGCGCGAAGTTCGACGACTTTGCCGCAGGGATTGTTATTGTGCGCTTCACGGTACACCGCGATGGAACAGCCACTAATGCAGAAATTTTAACGTCTACTGTTCCAGAGCTCGCTGCTTTGAGTTGTAAGGACTCTGTGCTCATGCCGGCCCCGTATGATACTTGGCGGGCAGATATGGTAGCTATGCTGGGTGAAGATGAGACCGTCACGATTACCTTTCATTACCGATGAGTACGGATCTGGAAAATATTCCGCTACATGCGGGCGTTAAGGTTCTTAAGGTCTGCAAATCTGGATTGGTAGCACTTGATAAGCCAGAGGGAGTGCTCGCTCACCCCAATGGATCAGAGGATAACGCACGGGCTTTAATCACTGCGAATTATTCTCTCGAAGAAGAAGCCTACCACATTCGCGATGGTGCGGGTGGTATCCGCCGGGTCTGGTTGATCAACCGTTTGGACGGACCGACGAGCGGTGTCATTCTCTTGGCGACCAATGAGGCCGTCGCCATACAAGCCAAGGCGCACTTTGCCCAAGGAAAAGTTAGCAAAGCATATGTGGCTATTTGTTTAGGTCGTAACGTGCGGAAGCTCCGCGGAATCTGGATAGACGATTTGGTAAAAGAGGGACGAGGACCCGAAGGTGTACGCTCGCTGGTGGTTCGTCCAGGGCTTCGTCCGCGCGGCCCAGTCTCTCAAGCGATAACCCATTTTAGTTCAGGTGAGAAAGGGCAGGGTGCCCTTGATCTGATTGTCTTAAACCTCGAACCGAAGACCGGTCGAACGCATCAATTAAGGGTACAGTGTGCAGAACACGGACACCCAATCTTAGGCGACAAGACCTACGGTAATTTTGATGGCAACAAAGCCCTGGGGTCTGATCGAGGTTTCAAGAGACTCTTCCTGCATGCGGCTTCGATTGAGTTGACGATTCAGCACGACGGTAAACCCGCCAAGTTTTTGGCATCCGCCCCGTTGCCTGCCGAGTTTACGGCTGTCATGGGTACGACCAAGGGGCCTGCTGGTGATAAAAACAGTCTAGGCAAGGTTCGTTTGTGACTAGCAATTTTCAAGGTAGCCAGGGTGGGTGGTTGTCATGCCGATAAATGCTTAGGGCGTATGTGCTTCGGTAACACCTTATCTAGCCTACACTATGTATGATTAGGGGGTGCTTTTTTTGCATATATCATTTGCACAACTCACGATTTTATTTATAAATATAAGTCCTATGAAAAAACTCATCACCCTTACGTTGATTGCATTTGCAGTAACAACGCTAACGGTTCCAGTCCAAGCGGCGACTGACACACAAAAAGCAGCATTGAAGGCTGAAAAAAAGGCACGTAAAGATGCCGAAAAAGCTGCCAAGAAACTGACTCAAATCAATGAGAAGGCCGCTAAGGCTGAGCGTAAAGCAGCTAGTGCTACGGCTAAAGTGCGAGCAGTCGTTGGCGCGGATGCAGCTGCTCTAGTCCCCACGCCGCTTGAATTGTTTGCTGAATACGTCGACGACGATTTAGCTGAAGCTGCTGAAAAAGCGCGCTGGTTGACATTGTCACCTGCAGATCGTGCGCTTGCCATAGCTGCCTGGAAGGCTGCCGAAAAAGCTGCCGAGGCTGCTGAAAAAGCTGCTTACAAAGCGATGACATCTGCTGAAAGAGCAGCTTACAAAGAAGCTAAGAAAGCTGCCGAAGCTCTCGAAGATGCGGCCGAAGCTGCCCGTGAAGCCGTGGAAGCAGCTGCTTACGCTAACATGACCATTGCTGAGCGTATCGCCTACAATGACTCAATTGAACAGGACGAATTCGAGTTTGAATATAGCCTGGTTGGTCTCACACCCGAAGAAATCGCCATCGCGATTGCTGCTTACGAGCTCCATGAAGCCGCCGAAGATGCTGAAGATTATGCTGAGTGGTTGGCTATGACGCCCGAAGAGCGTGCACTCGAGCTCTTAGATGAACTCGAACTCGATGACGACGAGGATGATGCCGACGAGATCGAAATCGAAGACGGCGAAGACTTCGACTAATCCAAGTCTCTAGCTAAACAAAAGGGCCCCATCCGGGGCCCTTTTTTGTGCCTTAGTAGGATTAGCCTAACCGTGCATCAATGAGTTCGTGGCGAAAGGCGAAGCGCACGAGTGCAGCGGTGTCATGGAGTCCAAGTTTACGCATGAGATTCGTGCGGTGGTTTTCCGCAGTTTTAACGCTGACGGATAACTTCACAGCGACTTCCTTGCTGCTGTTGCTCTGGGTGACGAGTAGTAAGACTTCGCGCTCGCGTGGCGTCAGGTGCGCGAGTTGTGCGTCAGGCCCAGGGTGGGCGAGTGCTTCGCGTAGGAGCTCGTTAAAGCTGTGACTAAACCAAGTTTTGCCATTGAGCACCGCGAGTACGGCTTGGCGTAAAACGGAGAAAGACTCGGATTTATCAACAAAACCTTGTGTGCCAGCCTGCATCACACTTCGGACGATTTGGAGGTTCTGTAGTGAAGAGAATACGAGAATCCGCAAATCGGGGAGTTCACGGCGTAAACGACGGATCAGTTCGATACCATTGATACCAGGTAGTCCAATGTCGATAATGGCTAAATCGGGGTGAATGCGTTGGGCAGCAGCAACACCCTCTTCCGTTGTTCCAGCTTCTACGACTTTAAGACCAAGTTTCGCCTCGAGGGTCTCGTGCAACATCTCACGAATGGACTGATGATCTTCAACAACAAGTGCAGTGACTCGTTGTTTAGCTGATGAGGTAGGGGTACGAGTGTGAGTTCGGTTTTTCATGGGGGTAGTTTACCATGAGTTAAATCGGACTTTGTCTCTTCCGTATCAAGAAAAGGAATATGGGGTTTATACCCTATGTATCATCGCCCTGCTTTTGTTTTAATGCCAATTTTGACACTTATTTCGCTATGCTTGGTCATCGCTTTGCTCTGTCTTTCGGAGTGTTCGCTTGGGACAATTTCCGCACGTTCATGGTCGACGCATGCACGCGCGTATTTATCGGCTCTAGCGGCAGCCCGTTTAGGCATAGGACAACTTCAGCAGTATTTAGGACCTGATCGGCGCTTAAGTGGCACGCATCGAAATGGGGATGGTTGGGCGGCAGAGCTTATCGAGAATGAATGGGTTAAGTATTCCCTGGGAGGTAGTATGTCTGGCGATGACGGAGTGAGACTTGATTGGAAGATAGCCGACCTTTCATGTCGCTGTGACCTTGCAGCACCGATTGCAGCATTTGGCCGAAGCACGCAGTCAGCACGTAGAGTAAGAATACGCCAAGCATTTGCATCGGGTGCTGGCCAAGCTGCGCCCGAATTATCAACTGTCAGTGCAGCCAAAGTCATCGATTTAGACTATTTATGTAAATCAAGTGGCATCGTTACGGCTGACGGTATTTATGCGGCAGGAAGCCGTTCACTCCTACAAAATCCGCTGTCGGGTCAATGGCGTGAGAATTTATCAGTCGTCGATAATCTTGCAAAACACTTCGGCAGCTTGCTGGCCTTGCGACTCTTAAAGCCGCCCGCTGATTTAAATAATCAGCCACAACGCGGCTTAGAGCCGGCAGAAATAGGCGAGGGTACAGCACGCTTTCGTCATATGCCCGTGTTGACTGATTTCCGAATCAGTCTAGGGGTATTTAATACACGTTCGGACGGTAGGCACCGAGTTAGACTTCACGGTCACTTCACTTTCTGGAATCCTGCAGCGTTAGCACTGCTTACACCAGCCGACAAACGATTATTCCTAGCTGAAATTGAAGGCGCGCCTGAAATTACAATCCGCAATCTAGATTCAGGAGCGACATTTACCACGTGGCTAGATCGCAACCCCCATGGAACATTTTGGACCTATACGCAGGGGCCTCGCGAAAATACAATTTGGTGGTGGATTGATATTTTAGACACTACGCGCCATGGAATGGCGAGGTCGGGTATTCTTCCAGGTGAAGTCTATACTGCCCTTGTACCTGATCCCGTAGTCCAGCCATCTGGCATTGCGCGTGTGATCGACCGTGGATCTTGGCGATTTGATGCGAGTGAGCATCCTCCAGGCTGGCAACGTCCGTCTCCAGATGTTTTTTTGCCGAAAGACCGAATCGTGATTTCCGTACGATTTGTAACTCCGGGCGTGACTTTGCGACTTCGTCCTTATGTAGGTCTGTTAAACGCTCAGACCTCAGCGACTCATTATCCGAGTCCAGCTTTATACACTTTAAGCCATATTCCGTGGCCGGATGCACGTTTAGAGTTAACAGGTGCAGAATACTCGAGGGTAGACAGTGCCGGCTATGTGCTACCAGAGCGGCGTTTTAGTTGGCACGCACGTTTACGTCCTAAAGATCAGGATGAAGCACTGAGTTGGGCGTATGACCATAGTATCATGCAGGCTGAAGTTGATTTAGCTCAACCGAACCAGTTAGCAAAATGGGATATTACCCAGGACCCTGTCGCCGAGGCACAGGATTCTCGGAATACACTGGTTGCGCCGAGTGACGGTGTTTTTTGGGATGCACATATCAACGAGCACCAAGCGCTTACTGCAGGCGCATATGTAGACCTACGTACGCGCAATCTACCCATCGATGCGCCCATGGAGTGGTATACGCTAAGTCGGTTGACTCACATGCCAGCCGAAGAGTGGTTACGTGCGCTCGACAGCACTTTCTTTGCCTGTCCTGTCGACGATGTGCTTGAGGTGAAATCAGAAAATTCACGTCTCGTTCCATGGGTCTTGGCGAAATCAGTCGAAGAGTTAAGCGCCCAGCGTGAAAGATTGTGCGGGCCAGATGCAGCTCAACTCTTAGCAGTTGAGGGTGTCTTTAACGTGAATACGGATAATCCATTAGCTTGGAAAGCGTTCTTAGAATCAGATCCTGTACAGTGGCAGGCAGATACAGGTGGGCCTTCGTCGCCCGGAAAGATTAAGTCTAAATTTGCGACCTTCAGTCTGCCGTCAGGCGCAATGTTAGCTAAATATGGTTCTGAAAATAAAAATGATTTATCGGATGAGGAGCTAAGCTCCGCTGATTTAGAAACCAAGTTAGAAGCCATTCGTCGCCAATCGTTACGGTCAATTACAGATACCAAGTTAGCGCGTTTCTGTGAAGAACTGGCGAGGCGCATTGCAGTTCGCCCGATGCCATTTGTAGGCGTTGCGGATTTCCTTAAGTCTAATCTAATTGAAGAGGCAATTAAGGACGCTGAATTAAATGATGGGATTCCCGAAGGTAGTCCAATGTACCTTGACGGACCACGGATGCTTGCAGCGTTTTTGCCTTTGTTGGTGGCTCGTGGAGATACCTTTCAGGTCCGTGGTGAGGCAAAGGTTGATGGGGCTAGAGTTGTGCTCGAGTTAACTCTGCAACGTTATCCAGAGCGTGCTGCGAAAGCTCACCTTGGCAGAAGATTCAAGGTGGTAGCAGCCCGATGGCGCTAATTTTGAGGAGTCTTAAACCTTTCTCACCACGAACCAGCGGGTGTCGTCCGAAAAGGCCCGGACGGCGGAAGGCTCATCGGCGATTTCGGAACGCATGGCAGTTTCGACAATCTTGAAACCTGCTTCCGTGAGTTCAGCAGAGGTTTCGTCTTTGGTGCCTGCGTGAATAAAGACGGGAGTAGATTCGCTGCCATGCCAACGATCGCCGAGCTCGCCACCTGGAGGCGTTGTGGCGGTTCGCCAATGCTCTTTGGACTCACCGCACAAACGGTCGTGAGCGGTGAGAAGTAGAAGTCCATTTGGACGCAACACGCGGTGAATATCGCGAAGGGCCTTGGCCCGTTCGGCGCGTCCTTGAATGCACATCAAGCCGTTGAAGCCAAAGAGTGCATGGTCGAAGCTTTTGTCGTCGAAGGGCAAGGTACGGGCGTCTGCGCGCAACGCTTTAAGCGGCACGTTGCTATCGGCGAAGACGCCTTGAGCGAGGTCCACCATCGCCGTGGAAATATCGGTGGGAGTTAGGTTGTCCCAGCCCAGACGATATAGTCCAAGGGCGATGCGTCCTGCGCCACAGCCAAGCTCAAGCACTCGGCTCGTTTTGGGGAGGTAGCGTTCAGCTAGGATATGTTCGGATTGCCATAGACCTACATGGACGCTGGCACGGGCGTAATGCATCGCCGTGCGGCTGTCTTCCCAGTGTCCGAGGGGGTCCATGGGTATCTTTGAAGCCGACTCTTGCCTCCGGGGCAACCTTCGTAAGAGTCGGGGTATTCTATGAGGCTCCTGATAGCATGTGTCGTGGCGGCGCTTGTTGGCTGTGGCGAAAGCCGAGTTGGCACACCTGCGTCGGATGGACTGCCTTTTACGCAGGCTTTTGACCTAAAGCTCGATGGCAAACTCTTGCGGGCCAGGGTGGCCATTACGGAGATGGAGAAATCTCAGGGCCTGATGGGTGTTTCGCCAACGGCGGATGAAGGGATGCTCTTTATTTATGCATCTGAAATGCGCGTCCGCTTTTGGATGAAAGACACTCCCGCCGATCTTGATATCGCATTTTTTGATCGTGAAGGCCGTTTACTAAAAGTTGTCGCTATGCGTGCGTATGACACCGAGGTCACCGACTCTGGATCTGATAATGTCAAATTCGCCCTCGAAATGCGTGCTGGCTGGTTTCATCAAGCTAGTATCCGTACGGATGCTAAGCTAGATCTCTACACCGTTGTGAATGCGGTTAGGGAGCGTGGTTTCAAGCCGACGAACCTCGGCCTTTAATCAGAGACTGCGCCAGACGAGATACAAACCGCAGATAACTGCGAACAGTGCATACAAGGCATTGGCGGCAAGACGCTCTCTGCGCGTGGTCGAGCTTAAGCTCACTGGGGTATGCGTGTTTTTGCTTCTGCACTTGCCTGACGCAAGAAGGCAGAAAGGCGCTTTAAGAGGTTAGCCGATGTGGCGTCGCCGAGTGGCTTTAAGGCAGCCTCAGCGGCATTAATTTCCGCATCGAGACGCTGGAAGCATGCATGCCATGTTTCCTTGGAAATTACGGTATGGGGATCGGCGCCGCTCAGAACTTTACGCACGGCATCGGTACCAGATTTTTGACGTTCAAGAATGAGTGGTAGGGTTAATTTGCCCGTCGCAACGTCTGTGCCGAGTGTCTTGCCGGCTTTATCAGAAGTTTGAAGAATATCCACGAGGTCATCGTAGATTTGGTAAGCCACGCCGAGGCGCATGCCAAAATTTTCACAGGAATCGATTTCAACAGCAGAACGTTTCGCCAGAAAAGCACCGGCTCGACAGGCTGCCGCAAAGAGCTCTGCGGTTTTTAGGCGAATATGTCGCTCGTAGTCGGTCATGGTTAGGTCGACATTTCCGCGCGAGAAAGTCTGACAAACCTCTCCAGAGCATACCTCGCGTGCTGCTCTGGCAACCATCCGACAAAGATCTGGCGTGGGAAGTTCGGCAGCGAGTACCAGCGCGTGTGCAAAGAGTGCATCCCCGAATAAAATGGCAGCGTGCGCACCGTGGGCACGATTCGG
>CAJBPJ010000122.1 GCA_903957465.1 uncultured Opitutia bacterium | reverse complement strand
GGTGTGGCCTTGCCAAAAGCCTTTCGCCCCTCACGCACAGGCCATCCGTAGTCTTTGCCGGCTTCAAGCACATCGACTTCTTCGATGAGGTTTTGCCCAACATCACCTGTCATCCAGGTGCGTGATTCAGCATCGTAAGCGAATCGCCACGCATTGCGTAGTCCTGTGGCCCAAGTCTCCGTGCGCAGCTTGGCGGCGTCGACTGGCATGCCGCGGTGCTTCGTTGAACGTATGAAAGGATTATCGGCGGGTATGGCGTAGAGTGCTTCGCCTTTCGCATCGGTATGAATGGCGATATCTGGGTTAGGTTTTTGATTTCCAGGACGCCGGTCGACATCAATTCGGAAAATGGCAGCGAAGAATCCCTTGTCGATATGCCCGCCGTGATCAAAGGCATCGTTGCCTGCACCGCCGTCACCACATGAGAAGTAGAGGTAACCGTCAGGGCCAAAATGTACATCGCCGCCGTTGTGGTTGCTTGCAGGATCGAGCTGACTGATGAGCGGTTGCTCGCTTGCCGTATCAACGAGCCATGGGTCTGCGGCACTCGTTTTGAAACGTGAAACACGTTGATGTAATTTTCCGTTAATCTTGAGACTGTAGTAGACGTAGACTTCCCGGTTGTCTTCAAAGCGTGGGTGTAGGGCAAGGCCTAGCAGGCCGCACTCTCCACCACTCTCAAATTTTCCATCGCGTGGCTGGGTTAAGTCGAAAAAGAGTCGCTTGGTGGGCTTCTTTTCATCGAGGCCAGTGACAAGTTGAACGGTGCCGTTTTTTTCTAAAACGAGTAACCGATCTTTCTGTCCGGGGATTTTAGCTAGTCCGAGTGGTTGTTTAAAGGTGAGTCCACCAAGGGCCTCCACGGCTTGGTAGGCCAGCGCTTCGTTCCCAGCGATAAGGTTTGAGCTCAATAGAGCTAAAAACAGAGATGCTATGCGCATGACGGTTAAGTTTAGAGAAAACTGGCAAAAATCAAGTTTACCGCATCACGCTTGAATCCTTGGCCAGACTCTTCACGCTTAGCGGGGTGAAGGTCATCCGGGCTAAATCAGCGGGTTTTTGCTGGGGTGTCGAGCGAGCTATCGACATCGCACGTGAGTATGCGCGTTCGGGTCGCAGCCCAGTTTACACCGATGGTCCGCTTATTCATAATCGGCAGATGATGGAGGTTCTCACTAAAGAGGGCGTCCGGGAGGTTGGGGATTACCAAAGCAAAGCTTCCGTCGAAGAGGGTTTAGGTAATCGCTCGGGCGCGGTGATGGTCGTGCGTGCGCATGGTATTTCGCCTGAGCGCAGAACATATTTGAAGTCTCTCGGAATGGATTTTCGCGATGCGACCTGTCCTGACGTCGGAATTATTGCAGGCAAAATTCGTCTCCATGCCAAGCGGGGTTTTTCGACCGTTATCTTTGGTGACCCTGCACACCCTGAAGTCATTGGCCTTCTTGGCTACGCGGAAGGGAAGGGCCACGTCGTGCGCAATGAGGAGGAAATTGATGCGATGCCGCCACTTGGAAAAGATGTGTGCAT
>CAJBPJ010000121.1 GCA_903957465.1 uncultured Opitutia bacterium | reverse complement strand
TTCCAGTGAGGCTGAAGGAATACCATTTTTGGTCATCCAGCCGTCAAGGATACGGTGCTCAACTAAGTCGGCGTAACGACGAATCGGGGAGGTGAAGTGACTATAGTGGCGCTTCGCCAGGCCGTAGTGGCCATCTGCAGCGGGCCGGTAGCAGGCTTGGCGTAAGGAGCGGAGGAGTTGGACGCGTAGAATATGCCCGTCATCACGGTCTTTCAAAATAGCTAACGTCTTAACCATCTCGGAGCGCTTCGTGAGGTCGCCAACCCGTACGTTCGCAATCGCCAGCGAATCGCGGAGCATAGTTAGCTTTTCAGGATCAGGCTCGTCGTGCACGCGCGAGATATGCGGGATGCGCGCTTTAGTTAATTGTTCGGCAACCGTTTCATTGGCTAAAAGCATAAACTCCTCCACGAGTTGGTGGGATTCGTCGTGAACAACAATTTCGGTACGGTCCGCCCAGCCATCCTTATCAACAAACATTTTAACTTCCGTCATATCAAGGTCGAGCGATCCGACAGCAAAGCGTTCTTTGCGCATACGGTCAGCTAAGCGCCAAAGCGTCCGCACCATATCGCGGACGAGATTGATGTCTGCATCGCTCATCTCCGAGAGTGGCTTTCCAGGGGAGCCTGTTTGGTGTGCAGGCGGTGAAGGGATTGCCCGAATGGCGGCGTTGTTGTCTATTTTTAGAAAACCTAAAGCCTGTTTGTAAGTTAGACGCTTCCGACTACAAATAACCGCATTCGCAAAAGTTGACTTCAGGATTTTTCCTTCAGGCGAGAAATCGACGAGTACTGATTTTACTAAGCGGTCTTCGCCTTCGACCAACGAACAGAGTCCGCTGGAAAGTGCATGTGGTAGCATCGGTATAACCGTGCCCACCAAGTAGGTCGAGTTGCCGCGGCTACGTGCTTCCGTGTCGAGCGCGGTGCCAATGCGCACATAGTGTGAGACGTCGGCAATATGAATACCGATGCGGATATTGCCGTCGGGTAAAGTCTGTACGGACAGGGCGTCGTCGAAATCCTTCGCATCATCCGGGTCGATGGTGATTGTGGGGACCTCGCGGAAGTCTGCGCGCGTTTTAACATCTGCGGCGGGAACTTTGGATGGGAAGGCGCGGGCGGCTGCTTCAACGACTTCAGGGAATTCAGGTTCGAGGCGGTACTGGCGGAGGATGCCCTTGTACTCGGCCATGGGCGTGTGGGTGACGCCGAGGACTTCAATGAGCGTGCCGGTAGGGTTGGTGTTGCGTCGCTCCCAGGGATCGAGGCGAAGGACAACTTTATCTTCGACTTTGGGTAAAGGCTTGAGACCCGAGCTTGCGGGGTCGCGCACGACAATTTCGCGAACGATCCGAGGGTCGTCGGGGATGACATACCACGCTAAGCGTGTACGACGTAAGGTTCCCACCGCTGTCGTGAAGGCGCGTTTGATGATGCGGGTGACCCGTCCAGTGCCCCAATCGCCGGCTTCACGACGACGAGGTGGGTCCATCTTAATGGCCACACGGTCGCCGTGGAGAGCTACACCGGTATCTTCAGACTGAATGTGTACTGGGTCGCGGGCATTGCCTTTGTCGTCGCGATCGAAAACGACGCGCGCCGATCCGCTGCTGCGAAAGAGAATCGTGCCCTCGAGTTGGTCGCCTTGTGGCGGCAGGGCCAATAGGTCGCGCTTAACAACAACTAATGCTCCCGAGCTAATGAGTTTTGGGACAATCTTACGTAGCCGTTTATAAGCAACTTGGTCGGCCCCAATTTCGCGGGCAAGATCTTCCAGTCGCATGGGCGTGTACCCAGGCTTTGCCATCCGCTGGAGCATGATTTCCTCGGGCGTCATTGTGGTGAAGCCGTGTCAGTCGAGAGGCTTGTTAAGTAGTCAGAGTATTCCAAACCAAGGCTGAGGCATTGGATGGCGGTAATGGATTGAATGGGGGTACGAGGAAGCAAAGAGGAAGGAGCGGATGTAGAAAGGTGTGGCTGCTAAACAACCAGCGGAAGACTTGCTACTGTCGTAGCGAGCCGCCGCTTAAGAGGGAAGGGGAAAGGGCGATTTTAGTGATGTCCGCCTGCCTGACGCTCCGATTCAGCCTTTTTATGGTCCCACTTGAAATGTGAATCGGGCAGGGTGCCGCCGAGTTCGTAGAGGCGTGCTTTATTATTAACCATCTCGGCGCGCGTAGTGCCCGTCATCGAATACTGGTTCTGGAGCCAGATAGCTTCTTCAGGACAAACTTCTTGGCAGAGTCCGCAGTAGATACAGCGGAGCATATTGATTTCAAATTCCTTAGGCGCTTTCTCGACGTGCGCCGTCTCTGCGGTTGCAGGAATTTCTCCCGGCGTAATGCGAATAGCTTTAGGTGGGCAGATGAATTCGCAAAGCTGACAGGACACGCATTTTTCGCGGCCATTCGGATCGCGGACTAATGTCGGCACGCCGCGGTACCCTTTGGGAATAGTTGGACGTTGTTCAGGGTACTGTAGGGTGACCGATGGACGGAGAATATTGCGCCAAGTGACGCGTAAGCCGCCCAAGACTTGAGGCAGGTAAGTGCGTTCCCAAAAAGAGAGCGGACGACGTTCGAGAACTTTAACAGCCATGAGGGTTAGCCTGCGAAGGCGTAGTAAATGAAGGTGAGCACAAGGTTAGCGACTGCAAGCGGGAGTAACACATTCCAGCCTAAGCGCATCACTTGGTCGTAACGGAAGCGAGGGATTGTCCAGCGCACCCACACGAAGAAGAAGAGGAATAGAACAAGTTTGGTAAAGAATGTGCCCAAGCCAATGAGTGTGGCGACGATCCCGGTCCCGATTTCTGGAATGCCTGGCAGGATGTGCCAGCCACCGAGGAACATGAGGATGAAGAGCGACGAGCCGATAATCATGTGGCCGTACTCAGCGACGAAGAAGAGACCGAATTTGAAAGCGCCGTATTCCGTGTGGAAGCCACCGACGAGATCGGTCTCCGATTCTGGCATGTCGAAGGGGTGGCGATTCGTTTCCGCAAAAATACACACCAAGAAGACCAACCCCGCGAGTGGTTGGCGGACAATATTCCATAGACCCTCTTGGCTGGCGACAATCGCTGTCAAATTTAGGCCGTGGTCACTGCCAGGTGGTGACGCAATGAGGAAGACAGGGAGAACGGCCAAGCCCATCGCCAATTCGTAAGAGATCAACTGAGCTGAACCGCGGACAGCACCGAGGAAGGAGAACTTGTTATTCGATGACCAGCCAGCGAGCGCGATGCCGTAGACACCGAGCGAGCTGACGGCAAACATGAGGAGCACACCAACATCGGCACCTTTGCAAAGTGCGAGGGCAGTGCCGTCGGGCAGTAGTGCGAACGGCAACATGGCAATCGTCGCGAGTGCCGGTGCGAGTGCGACGATGGGCGCGAGGACGTAATAGATTTTACGCACATGCGATGGCATGGGCTCTTCCTTGAAAAGGAATTTACCACCATCGGCTGCGGGTTGAATGAAGCCGCCTAAGCGAAGGAAGGGTCCGATGAGCGGAATCCAAGAAACGAACGGTAACGTTGTCCGGTTTGGTCCCAAACGTCCCTGAATCCATGCGGAAGCTTTACGCTCAAGAAGCACTGCGTATCCCGCGATGGTCATAACGATACCGATGAGAATGATACCGCGCACGCCGACGAAGAGCAGGTCGGACGAAGTCAAAAGATCGTTCAAAAGATTTTCCATAGCTTAGGCCTTGGTCGCAGGTGCGAACTTTAGAAGTTTACCTTCAGGGAAGGAAAGGTTGGCCCAGGCTGAGCCATCAACAATCAGGCCATCGCTCGGCACCTTGCTTGGCGACAAGTCAGCGAGTGCAGGTTGCTTTGCTGCTAAATCCTTCCAGAGCGAATCAGCATCAAAGGCCGCAGGCTGTCCAGTGACAGAGCCCAGGAGACGTGCCAGTATGGCTACATCGGGTAATGTGCCGACAGGACCTGGGATTGCGCGGACGAAACTTTGGACGCGGAATTGGCAGTTCACGAAGTGGCCACTGCGTTCAAAGACGGAGAGTGCAGGCAGAACGACTTCAGCCGCCTTAGCCGTCGCGTCGTTGTGTAAGCCGAGGTACACCATGCGGACTTTGGCAAGTGTGGTGGCGTCGAGCCCGAGGGTGGTGACGTCTTCGCGACACACCAGTAGTGTGCGCACGCGACCCGCATCAATGTCTGCCTTCAGTGCGGAAAGGTCGCGATCAGCAGCGCGGTTCGTTAAGCCAGCCAGTAAGGCGCCGCGGAAGTTTGGTGTACGGTCTTCGGAGATAAGCAGGCCGTCCGCTGAACCGGCACGCGCGGGCACGTAAGCTTTAGCTTGGGTGGCTTGAGTGAAGTGCGTTAGCAAACGCTGCTCTTCGATGGTTTGGTGTCCGGAGCCCACGACGCCGACAGCACCTGCCCGTAAAATTTCGCCAGCAGTTGTCAGAGCGCTTTCAAGATCCGCGGCTGCACCGCGTACCTGCGGGGCTGTGATGCGATGGGCGGCATCAACTTCGCGTAAAATTTCACGACCTGAGTCCGACATCCATGTGTCATTCACGGCGTCATTGCGTCGTGGGGTGATGCGGTAAATCTTACCTTCACGTGACCACACGGTTGTGTTTACGCCGGTGCTGGATTCGGTGCAAATGCTCGAGGTTTGCTTCAGGAACCAGACGCGCATCTTGAAGCGGAAGTCGGTACTGGTAAGTGCGCCAACAGGGCAGATATCGACCGTGTTGAGTGAATAGTTATTCGTGAGTTCGCGACCTGGGAAGCAGGTGAGCGTGTTGTACGAGCCGCGATTAACGAAACCGAGGACAGGGTCTTTGGCCACTTCGTTGCAGAAGCGTACGCAGCGTGAGCAAAGAATGCAGCGCTCGTCGTCGAGCGTGACGCGTGGTCCCAGCTTGGTGTGCTTGGGCTTCGCATTCTTTTCGTCAACGTAGCGCGAATAGCCGCGACCATATTCGGCCGAAAACTCCTGGAGTTTACATTCACCTGCTTGGTCGCAGATTGGGCAATCAAGTGGGTGATTGAGCAGTAACATTTCAGTCACGCCTTCGCGGCAGGCTTTGACTGTTGGAGAGTCTAGGCGGACGTGCAGTCCAGGGGAGACATTGGTCGCGCAAGCGATGGCAGGTTTGGGCTGCCAACCAATCTTGGGCTTACCATTTTCCATGACCAATTCGTTGGTCGCGCGATCGCGTAATGGTGACCCAAGTTCGACTAAGCACATCCGGCAGTTACCTGCGACGGTGAGCTTGGGGTGGTAACAGTAGTGAGGGACTTCCTTGCCAATCGAAGCGAGGGCATCGACCAAATTTGCACCCGCTGAAACTTGGTATTCGACGCCGTCGACGTTAAGGGCGACTAGGGAAGGTTTGTTGTCCGTAACCATGAAACAGAAAGTTAATCGCAAGGTAGGTCACCCCCCATCTGCCGCAAGTGTGAAAGGATGTAAAAATCGACAGATTTTGAGGGGGTATGGCCCCGTTAGCTCGTTTAGGACGGTGCTGCCGAATTTAAGCATATTTGGGTCTGCCGCGGCCGTTATTTCACCCATTTGCAGGTACCTTTAGCACGTGCGCAGGGAGCTACCTGTGATGCTGGGTGGTTTGCAATTCAGGTAAACCTTGGCAGGTTGTGGCATGGCTTGCGTAAGGCTTATTTTAGGTGACCAAATCAACGAGTCGCACTCTTGGTTTCGTCAAGTTGATGAGCGGGTTCTCTATGTGATGATGGAGGTGCGGTCAGAGACCGACTACGTTCGGCACCACGCTCAAAAAGTTATCGGTATATTTGCGGCCATGCGCCGTTTGGCGGAGCGCTTAGGTAAGGCCGGACATCGCGTGCGCTATTTCAAAATTGGCGATAAAGATAATCAGCACGCCTTCGCCGATAACTTACGAAGTGTTTTTAAAGAAGTGAAGGCGAGTCGTTTTGAGTATCAACAGCCTGATGAATATCGCGTCGACGAGGCACTCGACAGTTTTGCCCGTTCGTGCGGCTTGCCCTTTGCGATGCAATCCTCGGAGCACTTTCTTGATGACCGCAAGGGTGTCGCTCAGCATTTTCAGCCTGAAGCAAAGCGTTGGTTGATGGAG
>CAJBPJ010000120.1 GCA_903957465.1 uncultured Opitutia bacterium | reverse complement strand
TTGAGTGGTGTCGGCCGTGATATCTGCCCGCGCGGTTACGCGTCGATCGGGTCCTGCTTCCTGTTGGAGATGTCCAAGAGCGAGTCGCATCGATGCGATAGCCGAAAGACGTCCCTGGGTCAGTAATTGTTGGCTGTAAGCGAGCCGGGATTCGATGTTGAGGAAACCGGCTACACTCAAAACCACCAACACCAGCAATGCCATGATGGTTAAAGAAAGTACGAGGCTAAACCCCTTCTTTTGGCTAGGTGAATTCAACGCGATTAGACTCATCGTTTTGATGTGCCTAAGCAATACTAACCCCCGGTATTTATCTCAATTTCGCAGCCTCAATCCTTAATTCTGCAGCTTTTGACTCTGCTTCTTTCAATGAGATTCCCTTCGGCAAACCGGGTCGTTTGTGACCTGTTTGCATTAGCCATGCATCGCGTAAAAATATCTGTGCCTTTTGGTAGTATTGAATACGTGCATCAGATCCCGCATTGGGCTTATCCTTAAGTTTAAGAAGTTTCCAGAGTTCAGGAAGTGTCGCCTCAGCAATCATACGATGTCCCACATCCCCTGGATGAATTTGGTCAGTGGCGAACTGAAAGTTTTTATTTTGTTTACGGGCTAACTGAATGGCGTCGCGTAAGCCGGGGCGCATATCAATCACTTCCCAGCCCATGGCAGTCTTTGAGTTCAGCCATCCAGAGAAAGCTTCGAGTACGTTATCATAATCTTGAGGACTCGTTTTAGCTTTATCGGGAGCGTGGAGTGGGGGTGTTAGGATGATACAGCGAGCACCTTTTGCTTGGATAATCGAAACAAGTTTTTCCATACCCTTTTTGTACGCTGAAAAAATCTCTGGATTGAATGGCTGGTATATCCCGTCGTTCATGCCGTAACATGCAATGACGAGGGTGGGTTTGGTTTGAGTCAGTACAGCGCCTAGGCGATCATGGATGCAAGGTCTCGGAAATGTTCCGCCAGCGTGACCTGGCTCCGATAGCCCACTCGCGGTTTCGCTGGGTAATGCTAAATTGAGAATCGTTGCGTTGGCATAGGTATTTGTGGAACGAAGGGCGGACTCAACCCGGGCAACCCAGCGGCCGTCCCAGGTGATACTGTCGCCGAGAATGACAACGCGAGGCTCCTCTGCCCGGGTTGTCACAAAAAATAGGCAAAATAAAAGTAAAGTAAGTATACGATACATCTGCGGTATCGTTAGCAAGGCCTGTGGGTTCGTCAATCTTACGACATCTGGGAACATTTTAAGAAACAGGTGGTCTTGGAATGCACACCATGCGTCCCCTCATTCTAGCGTTTGTATTTGTTTCGGCTTCAGCCGCTAACCTTACAGTCGACAATGCCACACCCGTGCGGTTTGGCGCAAACTTTGTGACTGCCGATGGGGTGAGAGTCGCACGTTTCAATGGTGATAACGGTGTTGATATTCCTTTGAGCACAGAAGATGCCGGAGACACAGAAGTGATTGCGGTTCTCAAGGCTACCAAAGGAGCCAAATTTAACCTTAAGGCCAACATCGGTCGACGCGTTGTTCAGGCAAGTTCAGTTGGAACGGGTGAGCTACAAGAAGTTATGTTGGGTCGACTGCAGGTTCCGGCCGGCCTCTCGCGTCTATCAGTCAATGCGCCTGAATCTAGACGTGCGCAGGTAGAGTTGAGCGGGCTTAAACTTCCAGGTCTTGTTTCGATAGTCTCGCCTGCAATTTTACCTTTGCACACGACCTATATCGACGATGCCAAAGGTGACCATACCAGCTGGAAGGGCATACAGCTTCTAGCAGGCGGAGAGGCGCGTATCCCGATGGTTAGCGAAGTCGATGGACAAGATCGTGCACTTACTTTGCACCTCCGTGCTTCTGGGGCTGGTAAATTGACGCTAGCGACGACTGCAGGCGCTGTCTCGGTTGATTTGAATCCATCCGTTACAACCACTAAGACGCCAATACTCAAATTTCCTGCTGGTACTCAGTTTTTACGTCTGAAAGCAGAAGGTGCGAATGTACGGATTGATGAGATTGTTCTCGATTCAGGAAGTGTTTCTCAGCTTTGGCCCCTCCCGAATGGTAATGCCCAGTCCGTGCACTTTGGTTATGACGTTCCCAAGGGTGTGCGCGCACAATGGGCTTATGCGGAAGCCCTAGCTGAACCAGGTCCTGCCGCAACCTACCATTGTGTACTCGGTTTCGGCCAAGGTTACTTCGGCTATCAGGTGCGCGGGTCTGGGACTCGTCCTGACGACCGCTGGTTCATCTACTCGCTTTGGGATAACGGCTACGTTCGTAACAATCAGAAGGGAACTGGCGTCAGCGAAGACTTGAAGGATAAAGTCGTCACACTCGTTACCAAGGGCGAGGGCGTTGTTGCCAACGCCTTCGACCATGAGGGATCGGGCGGGCACAGTCACATGGACTTTCAGTGGAAAGATCGTGAGCCCTATAAGTTCCTCCTTGGTGTAAAGCCGGATGGTAAAGCCGCCGTCTTCTCAACTTACGTGAGTGGCCCTGGGTTGAATGGATGGAAATTCCTCGCCAGCTTCCGGCGTCCCAATACCGAGGCGCGTCTCGATGGTCTCTACTCGTTTGTTGAAGATTGGTCAGGTCGATGGGGCGATCAACAACGTGCCTGTCGCTATCGTAATCTTTGGGTATGCGGTGCCGATGGCAAGTGGGCACCGATTCTCAATGCGAGAGCAACAGCGACCTCTGAACTAGGTCGTGGAGACTATAGTCATAACCTAGTGAACAATATGTTTGAACTTCGCACAGGCGGCTACGATCGCACCAAAGGCGATGCGGGTAAGGTTCTGAATGTTTCTGACTGGGGTGTCGCTCCGCAAATTAACTTCGATAATCTCCCAGTCCGATAAATACTGTGCGAGTGCTTGCTCTGTTATTGCTGACGACATGGGCTGTCGCAGCTCCTGATAAGCTACGCATCGAAATTCAGCCTCTGCCTGCTTCGGTACGTCCCTTGTTGGAGCAAGGTAAAGCAGGCCCCTATGTTTTTAGTTATCCTGACTACTACACATGGTGTCCGAGTATCATCCGTGACGACCAAGGCCGGTATCAGCTCTTTCATTCGCGTTGGCCTAAGGAAAAATATTGGACCTCGTGGATGACCCATTCAGAGGTTGACCGTGCCGTCGCATCATCGCCCGAGGGACCCTATACACCAATCGGTGTAGTGATTCCGCCTACGAGTGATGGCAGGGGAAAATGGTTTAATGCCCATAACCCAAAAATTGAAAAGTTTGAGGGTAGTTACTGGCTGTATTTCATCCAGACATGGGGAACGGAGATTACGGAATCAATGCGCTTAGAGATTGCTCGCAAAGCATACTCTCATCCCAAGTGGATGGGAGAAGTTCGTCCCAATCAGCGTACGTTTGTCGCCAAGGCTCCTTCGCTCGATGGTCCTTGGTCGATTACGCCAGATCCAATTGTTGAGCCAGCGAAGACAATTGTAAGACTCACAGTTAACCCAGGGGTCTGCCGCCGACCAGATGGTAGTTACTTGATGATTGTGAAAGGCGATAAGCCGGGTGAGACACGATTTATCCGCAATCAAGCGGTAGCGACTTCACCTAGGCCGGAAGGTCCTTGGACTATCGCGGATAAACCAGCGATTGACTACCTAGATAGCGAGGACGTCTCGCTCTGGTATGATCAAGGACGTGAGCGCTATTATGCGGTGTTCCACGAAACAACCCAGGGTAGAGGTTTTATTGGTATGATCACGTCCGAAGACGGACTGAATTGGGAAAAATCAGCGCAATTTGAGTTAACCCCTAAGGTGATTAACTTTGATGATGGAACAAGTTGGAAGCCCGCCATGATGGAGCGCCCGTTTATGCTCCGTGACGAAAAAGGAACTCCGACGCACCTCGTCGTGGCCTGTGGTAGTACCAAGCACACGTCGATTGTTATCCTTCCCGTGAAGGTTAAGTGATGCTGAAGCTTTTTATCTGGAGCGCTGCTTAATCCGTTCCCACAAAGTCAGTATGGTTTTGTCCGTTGTACCGTTCAGCATGCTTTCACGTGTCAGGTAGCGCGCAAGTTTCCCCTTTGGCCTTTGTTTGTCGCATGTACTCCCCCTCAGAATTTTACGGGTCAGTTCATCCATCGACTTTGACCAGTAATGATTAATGCGGAGAGTTTGATAGACTAACTTGCAGTCTTTATGACGTTGCTTGATCGGATTTCGATTTTCGTCGACCACTTCGCCAATCCAAAGCTCGTTAGGTCGGTGTAGACTGTAGCTGCGTACTAAGCGTGGATTGACGATACTTTTGCCGTCTCTTGACCATCCGGTAACATAATTGCCCGAGTGCCTATCCGCTTCTCCGTGGTCAAAAATATCGGCATTAGCACCTGCCTGATCGAGGCACTGTTGATAGTTTTCTATCACGGACCCGGGCGGACGACTTTGGTGGCCCGAAGAACCAAAGAGGACCCAGTAGACAAAAACTGCGGAAACATCCTGATAGCCTTTGAGCACTTCGACGAGGCTGTCGTTTTTGGGGCTAAATAGAAATTCGTCGAGATCGATAAACGCAATCCATCGCGCCTTATGTCGGTAATGACGTATGCAGTGTTTGTAAGCAGGGCCCTGAGATTTGCCTGCCCATGGAATAAGCGTAACAATGCCTTTTTGAATCCATGGAGCTAGGACTTCAGCGTAGTTGTCAGAGCTGTCATCGTTGTAGAGGTAAAAATGGCGTACGCCTACGCCGTGATGGAATTGTAACCATTCCTCGAGGTAGCTGCCTTCGTCTTTAAAAATCGCACCGACCGCCAATTCGTAAT
>CAJBPJ010000119.1 GCA_903957465.1 uncultured Opitutia bacterium | reverse complement strand
TCGGTCAGGCGTAACCGGCGAGCGTGCTGATTTGGCGACAAACCTGAAGGATGCAGTCGCAGAGATCCGTAAACATACTGCGCTGCCAATATGTGTCGGATTTGGTATTTCGACTTCAGCTCAAGTTCAAACCGTCGCTGCCGTGGCAGATGGCGTGGTGGTCGGTAGCGCTCTGGTTAACGTCGTGGCTGAGCACAAAGACGCCAAAGGTAAGGCCCCTGAAGCCGTGGCCAAAAAAGTCCGAGACTTAGTTTCAGGCTTAAAAAAGGCCTAAAAACAGTTTTCGCCTTTTGCCTTGCCAGAAGGGGGCTGGTTTCCACGCTCAACTTGGTTCCGACTTGAGTCGGGGCCATCACGGAAAAACCGCATGGCCACCCGAAACACCTGGAAGCAAAAAGACCTAACCGGCATCGAGACCCTTTCCCGAGCCGAAATAGACCAAATTTTTGCCCAGGCGGATCGCCTTCTCCCCACGCTCGACCAAGAGCAAAGCCCGTCGCTGCTGCGCGGACGGACCATCGTTAATCTGTTCCTCGAGCCAAGCACGCGGACACGCACCGCTTTCGAAATCTCTGCCAAGCGATTGGGGGCCGAAGTGGTTTCGATCAACACAACGGGTTCCTCACTGGTTAAAGGTGAAACCTTACGTGATACCGCTCTCAACATCCAGGCACTCAAAGCCGACGCCATTGTGCTTCGACATAGTTCGGCCGGTGCTGCCGCATACCTCGGACGAGCTTTAGATATCTCGGTCATCAATGCAGGCGATGGTGCACACGAACACCCCACACAAGCACTTCTCGATGCGTATACGCTTAAGCGCAAATTTGGTAAGACCGATGGACTTAAGGTTACCATCCTTGGCGACATTCTCTTTAGCCGCGTTGCGCGTTCGGATATTCTCTGCCTGGCGAAACTCGGCGTCGAGGTGACACTCGCGGGTCCTGCCACACTCGTCCCTGCCCGTCTCGCTGAAGCTTTCCCCGGTGTACGTATCGAACGCAACTTGCGCAAAGCACTCTCCAGTGCCGACGCCGTGATGCTCTTACGCATCCAACACGAACGCCAGACCACGACGCACTTCCCCTCGCTCGCAGAGTACACATCGCAATTCGGACTTAACGAAGCGCGGGCATCATGGCTCAAGCCAAAGGCCATCATCATGCACCCGGGGCCTATTAACCGCGGAGTCGAAGTCGAAAGTGCACTCGCCGATGGCTCACGCTCAGTCATTTTAAGTCAAGTCACTCACGGGGTCGCCATTCGCATGGCGGTCCTCCACCTCTGTATTGGAGCACGTGCACGATGAACGCCCCTGACCCTACCCCACTCTGGATACGCGACGCACGCGTCATCGACCCGACATCAGGCCGTGATGAAGCACGTGCGGACCTCTTCATTAAAGACGGCCTCATCGTCGAACGCCTGTCACCGAAAGACCAAAAAGCTGCGCGCCGCATCAACGGCAAAGGCCTCGTCGTTGCACCTGGTTTTATCGATCTCAATTGCCGCTTAGGTGAACCGGGTCGTCCTTCGCGCGAGACCATTCGCACCGGCACGCTGGCAGCAGCGGCAGGTGGGTTTACCACCGTCTTAACGATGCCCGATACGTCACCGTGCGTGGACAACGCAGGGACGCTTCAACTCATCCGCGAAATTTGCTCACGCGACGCTTCCGTCCGAGTCATTCCTGCCGGGACATTAACCAAGGGCCACGAAGGTAAAGCCCTCGCACCCCTCGGCTCCCTCGCCAAAGCCGGCGTCCTAGCCGTAACCGATACGATTTCCGGCGTACAAAATAATGAGATCATGCGCCGCGCCCTTGAGTACGCAGCGATGTTCGGACTCGTCGTACTCGATCACTGCCAAGATAGCAGCATGACCGATGGTGCCCAAATGCACGAAGGTGCTATTTCACTTCGCCTCGGACTGCGTGGATTCCCGAGCGCATCCGAAGACATTGTCGCCGCCAGCGATTGCGCGCTCGCTGAACTGACCGGCGCACGTATCCACCTCCAGCATCTCTCATCGTCACGTACCGTTGAAACCGTTCGACGTGCCCGTTCGCGCGGAGCGCTCGTTACCGCCGAAGTCTCACCCCTGCACCTGCTCCTGACAGATGCCGCTCTGATTGGCTACGACACCCGACTTAAACTAAACCCGCCCCTGCGCGAAGAGTCGGACCGTCAAGCCCTGCTCGCCGCCTTGGCCGAAGGGGTCATCAGCGTTATCGCGTCCGACCATTCACCCTATCACGCCACGGATAAAGACTGCGAATTCGACCAAGCGCCTTTCGGCGCCTCTACAATCGAAGTCGCCTTCTCCGCTGCCTACGAAGCTGCGGTACTCAGCGGAGCCATCGACCTGCCGACGCTCATCGCCCGACTCACCTCAGGCCCAGCCAGCGTGCTTAAGCTCGAAGCGGGAAGCCTACGCGCAGGTACACCGGCTGATATCGTCTTACTGGATCTCAAATCTAAGTGGACGCCGACCGCCAAGAATCAACATTCGCTCGGCGGAAATAACCCACTCATCGGTCGCACACTTCACGGTAAAGTTGCAGGTACATTTGTCGGCGGACGGCAAGTCGCCTAAGCCATGGAAGGCCTCAGCACCATCCCTTGGAGTCGTCTGGATGCCTGGGGATGGTCCTTCATCTTCGTAACCCTTGCCTTAGTTTTGACAGGCGGGTGGAGACTCTACGCAGGCGAAGCCACTGCATCGGCATCTATTTTGGCCGAGGACGGCAATCGACATTACCGAATACTCATTCGGACGATGGGCGCGCTGTCCTTTATATTTATTTTCGGGGCACTCTTCTCCGAAGATGGCCAAGCACTGCTCTACCAACTCATCAAACCGGTATTTAAGTTCTTTAAAGCAGACAACTCCGGGAGCTTTAGAAATGAAAACATGTCGTTGATGTTTTCGGCAGGTTTAATCGCGCAACTCCTCGCTGCGGGTATACTCCTACTTCTCGCCCAAACTTTTCCTGGCTTTATGCATGTGCAGCCAGATGGAAACGATCGCAAGAAACTGAATTTCAACCGTGCGGACATCTTGAGACTTCTGGGGCTCTTTGCCACATGCTTATGTCTCTTGGCGATTGCCTCCATCTTGTGGTCGTTTTTTGCGCAGATTGCTGCCTCACAAGGCCAAGTACTACCCAACGAGATTCAGGATGTCGTGCAACTCGTGGCCAATTGGAACGGACCCAGTTGGGTTCTCAGTATACTCTTTCTAAGTGTAACCGTAGGGGCGCCTTTGATTGAAGAAATTGGGTTTCGCGGGATCCTCTACCCTGCACTGCGCGATGCCATTCCTCGCGGCTGGGCCATTGCGCTAGCGGGCCTTCTCTTCGGGAGTTTGCATGGCAATCTCGCTGCCTTACTGCCGATATCCGTGATGGGTGCTTGGCTTTGCATCGTTCGCGACCGCTTTGGCCTCGGCACTTGTATCCTTCTCCATGCGATGAATAACGCTTGGACTATTTTCTGGCTCATCGCTGCACCCGAGATTGCCACCAAGCTCTAAGATGTCTGCCATCGCCCGAGAAACGACCGACAGCGCGAACCATTTAGGGGAGCGCGAACTGATCGACCGTATCATAACGGCGCTCAGTGTAGCCTGCCCAATCGCACCCCGCGGTCCAGGCGGAGACTGTGCCCACCTGACCACCAACACCGATCGACATTACCGTGTTGTCACCGTCGATGGCGTGATACTCGGCAGGCACTTCGATCTGTCGACTGCACCTGAAGCAGCGGGACGTAAACTCATCCACCGCAACCTAAGCGATCTCGCAGCCGCAGGTGCACATCCATCCGATGCTCTTCTGTCTTTCGTGATTGGCGGAGATGTCAGTGTACAATGGCTTGAGGCATTTGCCCACGGGGCCGGTAAAGCAGCTCATGCGGCGGGTTTAGAGATTGTGGGTGGCGATATTGCTCGCGGCCCTGACGGACATATTGCGGCACACCTGTCGACAACGGGCTTCGCACACCGGATCTTGACGCGCGGACAGGCCAACGTAGGCGATATACTTTTTGTCACCGGTAAACTCGGGGGCTCGCGCCTCGGCCACCACCTTCATTTCACGGCACGCACCGTAGAGGGTGAATGGCTCTGTGGACAACCTGCCGTCACTGCCTGCACCGATTTGTCCGACGGACTCGCCAAAGATTTGCCGGGTTTGTTAGCCAAGAGACAAGGTGCGGCGATTGACCTTTCGAATACACCCATTTCTGAAGCTGCTGAAAAACTTTCGAAGTCAGATGGTATCCCTGCACTCGAACACGCTTGGTGCGACGGCGAAGACTACGAATTACTTTTTGCCGTCGAAGCTTCGCGTGCTGATTGGCTAGAAAGCCACTTTGCGAAAACCTTCCCGCAAACACCTGTGCAACGGTTAGGAATTATCACAGCGGATACGGGGCTGAGCGATACACGGGGTGCCAAAATCCCCCAAGGTGGCCATAGCCACTTTGGCGTTAAGAAAGCTTAACTCGCCGCCCCGCGTGCTCCCGCTGGGACTTGAACCCAGATCGCCGGCTTCGGAGGCCAGCATTCTATCCATTGAAATACAGGAGCGGCGGAAGTCGGAGCAAACGCTCCGCACGCGATACGGTCAAGTCACTTCCCTACGCACTTACCGCTGACCTGCACGTAGTTCCGGCTTCAGACGATACCCTTGAATTTGCACCGAACTATCCGGTTGGTAAATCGCCATAACATCGTCCATTCGCTGGAAGACCCAGGGCGCGAGGATGTTTTCGCCATTCTTCGTGTAAACAATATCATCGGCGATAAACACGCATGAGTGGAGAACACTATCGGACGAAATAAAGGCTAAGACATCGCCAAAGCGATACGGCGCATTCACACGCTCGTACTGGCTCATTAATGCACCTGCTGCGAGCCGAGTATCTAGGTAGTACGAGCGTGCACTATTGTTAAAAAAGTTGAGCGAGGTCCAATGGCAATCAGGCAGTCGTCCGTTTACCGTCTGATCGAGTGTTGGGTATGTGTACAGACTGCGACGTGCCAGTGCTGGCAAGAGATGTGATACATCAATCTCTGTAACGCTGTCCCGCTGAGTCGCAGCTTGAAGCAATGGTAGCGTGTCTGCATCGACGAATCCACTGGACCAATAATTACTGAGCGCAGCGATATCCGCATTGGGCGGTAAACGCAGGGTCAGAAGTAAAGTCCGCGTACGGGTGATTGTCTTAAAAACTTGGGTGACCTCTTCGGGTGTCTGCGAAAAGAGGAGCAATGTACGTAGGTCGCTAAACGCCAGAGCCCGACCACGACGCCATACCATTTTACGCATTAACTCTTTTTGCTTATCACTCAACTTTGACTGCCGCAACCAGTCCTCGAGATCAGCCCCGATGATGAAAATGGGGTTTTGGTGAAACTCGTTTAAGTCGGATTTAGCCAACTCAGGGTAGACGATCGAACGCATCTCGGGCGTCAGCGCAATCAGGTCGTCGATGGTTGGGAAAATTACCAGCGCACCATCTTGCTGCTGACGCTGCGCAGGATCGAGCAAACGAGTTTGGATATCTGCAGGAATACCAGCTCGTTGAAAAAGGGAGCGTACCGAGGCGTCCGTACCATTCGCAAAAGCCCAACGCGGCTTCGAACTCGGCTTACCAACCAGTTGAATTAAATA
>CAJBPJ010000118.1 GCA_903957465.1 uncultured Opitutia bacterium | reverse complement strand
GCAGGCGCTGATCAGCCCGTAAAGACACCCATTCCGCGGAACTTAGCGTAACGGTTGTTCACGAGTTTTTCTGGCTTCAACTTACCGAGTTCACTCAAGGCTGCGCGTAGTGTTTTACGGATAGCAGAAGCGGTCGCTGCAGGATCCTCCTGTGCACCGCCCAAGGGTTCGCGGACAACACCGTCGACGACACCCAGCTTAACCAAGTTCGGCGCATCCAGCTTAAGAGCCTCCGCCGCTTTGGGAGCGTGGATGCGGTCCTTAAAGAGAATGGCTGCACAACCCTCAGGCGAAATCACTGAGTAATAGGCGTTTTCTAAAATGTAAACGCGGTCGGAGACAGCGATACCGAGGGCACCGCCTGAACCACCTTCGCCGATGACAAATGTAACAATCGGTACTTTAAACTGACTCATCTCACGAAGATTGACTGCGATGGCTTCCGCCACGTGACGTTCTTCTGAGCCAATACCCGGGAAAGCGCCTGGGGTGTCAACGAGGGTAACGATCGGAAGTTTAAAGCGTTCGGCGAGACGCATGAGACGCAAGGCCTTGCGGTAACCTTCAGGATTGGGACAGCCAAAATTGCGACGGAGATTTTCCTTCGTGTCGCGACCCTTTTGCTGACCGATGACAACGACAGGCTTGCCTTCAAAAATGGCCGTACCACCGACGGTTGATTCGTCGTCCATATACAGACGGTCGCCGTGCAACTCCTGAAAATCGTCGAAGAGCAGGCTGATATAATCGAGCGAATAAGGCCGGCGTGGGTGACGTGCCAACTGCACGCGTTGCCAAGGTGTTAAGTTGCCGTAGATTTCACGGCGTGTCTTATCGAGTTTGGCCTCAAGCGAGGTCAACTCTTTGGCAGCATCCATGCCCGCGCCTTCCGACGAAGCACGTAGCTTGGCGACTTGATCTTCGAGCTCTCGAATGGGTTTTTCAAACTCAAGGGTGAAACGAGGCTTAGTGGCCGTAGTCATTGTGTAAGTAAGATAAAAATTAGTTGCCGTTCCCGAGGACAATCACGCGACGGGAATACGGACGACCATAAAGTGCGACGATGCGACGGAAGTCGCTGGTGTTGGTATTTTCGCCCACGGCGACTCCTTTGTTGGCCTGAATGCCGCGCAGTTCGCGAGCCCCCGCGGGCGAAAGCACCGTGACCGAAACCTCTACTTGGCGTAAGCTATAAGGCAAAGGGTCAGCGAGTGCATCCAGTTGTACGCGGTCAGAGTAAAAACGTGCGCGGTAATAAAAGAAGTCTGTGCCCTTGGTACCTGGAGGCTGTGGCGACATCGGGCCGTAATAAATACTTCTGTAGCCGCTTCCTATTGTTGCAGCGGTTGAACCTTGTCGATAGGTCGTTTCTCCGGTGGCACCAGGGAAACACACCACTGGTCGCAAGGCGCTAGGAGGGAGACCCAGTAGCCGGCCACCTCCACCACCAGTTGCACTACCTGAGACACCTGTTGCTGCTCCTGCTGCACGGGCATTATCAAAAGCTGCTGTCTCCGAGGAAGCACACCAGAAGGTTAAACTCATTCCCACAACGTTTTGGGCGCAGAAATTCTGC
>CAJBPJ010000117.1 GCA_903957465.1 uncultured Opitutia bacterium | reverse complement strand
TGCAGCGACCGCTTCTGCTATCCGTAAAACACTACGCGCAGCCTTGAGTGAACTCGGTAAGTTGAAGCCAGAAAAACTCGTGAACAACCGTTACGCTAAGTTCCGCGGAATGGGTGTCTTTACGGGCTGATCAGCGCCTGCTGGGTATTGGTAAACGCGATCCTCAAAGTTACGTAGAATAACCTGTCCGTCACGGATGGCTTCGACGTAGTTGGGGTTAACCGGAATCTTGCCGCCCCCTTGAGGTGCATCGATGACGAATTGTGGTACCGCAAAGCCCGTGGTATGTCCGCGCAGTGAGCGAATCAATTCGATGCCGCGCTCAACCGGCACGCGCAAATGCGAGGATCCCTCAATCAGGTCGCACGCATAGAGGTAATAGGGTCGCACGCGCATTTGGAGTAGGCGATGTACGAGCGAGCGTAACACCAGCGGGTCATCATTCACTTCGCGTAGTAGTACCGATTGATTGCCAAGAGGCACACCGGCGAGAGCAAGTCGGTCGCAAGCCGCTGCGAGCTCCTGGGTACATTCACGTGGGTGATTGGTATGGATATTCAGCCAAATAGGCCCGTTGCGTTTGAATACTTCACAGAGCTCAGGTGTTATCCTCTGTGGTAGAAAGACAGGTATCCGTGAACCAATACGAATGACTTCAAGGTGTGGAATAGCCCGTAGACGACTCAACAGTTGGTCGAGTTTGGCGTCTGAAAGTAGCAAGGGGTCTCCACCTGAGAGGAGGACGTCGCGAATTTCGGGGTGGGCTGCGATATACGCGATGCCCGCTTCGAGTTCAGGGTGGAAATCATACGCTTGAGCATTCGAGACCAAGCGACTGCGCGTGCAGTATCGGCAGTAAGCAGCACAACGGTCAGTGACGAGAAAGAGGACGCGATCGGGGTAGCGATGGACGATGCCCGGTACCGGTGACGTCTTTTCTTCGCCCACAGGGTCAGTTGATTCGCCGGCTTCGATATGCGATTCTTCGATACTCGGGATGACTTGACGGCGAATCGGGCAATGAGGGTCGTCGCGGTCAATGAGGTTAAAGAAGTGCGGGGTGATGGCTAAAGCTAACTTGCTGGGTGCGAAGAGACAGCCCGCGCGCTCTTCCGGCGTCAGTACCATCTTGGATTCTAATTGGGCGAGCGTGGTGATGCGGTTGCGTAGCTGCCAATGCCAATCGTTCCAGTCGGAGGCGGGCACATCGGACCATAGTCCTTGTCCGGAATTCCAGCCTTCGCGACGGTCAGCGTGATGCATGCTTATGACGTAATATGCTCACACTTAGCGGATGCGCAAATTCTTGGGCTTATTTAGTCGAGGGCTTCGTTTCGGCTACCCAGATATTTCGAAATTCAATTGGATCGCCATGGAACTGAAGCAGTAAAGGCAACTTCTCGGGGTGTGCTTTATAGGCAGGCAATTTACGCCAGACTGTGGGCCCAAGAACTTCGATGTTATCTTGGACAGTGACACCATTATGAACGACAGTGATACGGGCTTTATTTACGACGCTGCCGGATGGGTCAAATGTCGGTGCCGTGAAAATGATATCGTAACTTTGCCATTCACCTTGGGGTAGGCAGGCGTTGAAAGCGGGCGGGATCTGTCCGTAGGCGGCAGCGGCAGAGCCATCGGCGTAGGTGGTGTTGGCGAAACCTTCCATTACCTGAATCTCATACTTGCTCATCAGGAAGACACCGCTGTTGCCGCCGGATTGCCCTTTGACGTTTCGTCCAGCGGGAATTCTCCATTCGACATGGTAGTGGCCTGAGCCGAAAGCAGCTTTGGTACGTAAATCATTTCCACGCGCAATCATGGTGCCATCCTTCAGCTCCCAGAGTTGTGGTTTTTTAGCACCGTCGGCAGGTTGCCATCCATCGATTGACTTACCGTCGAAGAGAATGACAGCCCCCGTCGGTGCGGTTGTGGTTTGGCAGATAGCTTTGCCTGGGGCGACTTTGACGGGTTGTGGTCGTGCGGGATCGTGCACGTGCCATTGTGTGCCGGGGAGAATCGGGGTGTCGGTAAAGCCATCGGCTGCGAAGACGGCTAAAGGCGACAAGAGTAAGGCTAGGCGCATGGGTAAGGTATAGACAGCCCCGGGCAGGTGCTAAAGGCAAAAGGGCTGAGTCTCAGTTTGCCTTAAGCCTTAATCCCCGTTCCCCTATCTATCTAACTCATGGCACGTATCCTGGTAGCCCTTTCGGGTGGCGTTGATAGCGCCGTGGCTGCGCTTCTGATGAAGCGGGCAGGGCACGAGGTGCACGGGGCACACATCCGCACCTGGCGTAACGAGGAGGGTTTACCGTTCCCTGGGGAATGTCCTTGGGAGACAGATCAACGCGATGCCCAAGCAGTGGCCGATAAGCTCGGGATACCTTTCCGTTCGATTGATTTGGTTAACGAATACCGGAAGGTCGTCGTCGATTATTTAGTCGAAGGGTATCGGCGCGGGATGACGCCGAATCCCGATATCGTCTGTAACCGTGAAATGAAGTTTGGCGCTTTTTTACAACTTGCCCTCCAAGACGGTTATGCGGCGGTGGCGACGGGGCATTATGCACGTCGTATTGAACATGCCGACGGCTCGGTCGATGTCGCCATGGGCGTCGACCGCGACAAAGACCAAACCTATTTCTTGGCACTGAATCGCCAGTCACAAATGCAAGCTGCTCGATTCCCCGTTGGCGAGTTGCGTAAATCTGAGGTCCGACGACTAGCATCCGAAGCCGGGCTGCCAAATGCCGAACGCAAAGACAGTCAGGGCATTTGTTTTTTAGGCCAGGTGAGTATTCAGGACTTTCTTGAAAAACATATCCCTGACAGCCCGGGTCCGATTGTTGACCTCGAGGGACGACGCCTCGGACAGCACCGGGGTTTGCACCGCTTCACTTTAGGACAGCGCAAAGGGATTGGTCTGCCCTCCAATACCGACAACGAGCATTTTGTCGTCGTCGCCAAGGATCTCGCGACCCACACCCTCACCGTCGCCTTTGACCGTCCAACGCTCCCCAGCCTTTACCGTAATTCATGCTACGTGGACCATTTAAGCTGGATCCGCCAGCCTGTCGTCAGTCAGCGCGAGTTGCTTGCGCGTATCCGTCATCGCGACGCTGCAGTTTTGGCTGAGTTCATGCCACTAGAGAATGGTTCAGCGGAAATCCGTTTCCGCGACAATCAACGCGGGATGGCCTCGGGCCAAGTCGTGGCACTGTATGATGGTGAAGTCTTGCTTGGGGGCGGCGTCTTGCGATGAGTCCATCGACCCTCAGTCCAAAAGGGGTAGACGTCAGTCGTATGTTTGGGCGCATCGCGCGTCGCTATGATTTGGCCAATCGTATCCTAAGTTTTGGTCTCTGTGTGCACTGGAGAAATACCTTTGTAGCAGAAGCTGTTGCCTTGAAGCCAAAGCAAGTGGCTGATTTGGCAACCGGTAGTGGCGATGTCGCTTTTGCTTTACGTGCCGCATTACCCGAAAGCACGCATGTGACAGGGTATGACTTCTGTGAACCGTTGCTGGAAATTGCCCGTGAGCGTATTGCTAAAGAATCAACTCAAGGACTTTCTTTTCAGTCCGGCGATTGCATGCATTTACCTTTAGCAGACAACGCTGTTGATGTCGTCACGATTGCCTATGGCGTACGTAATTTTGAGGACCGTCCCAAGGGTTTGCGCGAACTACGTCGAGTTGTTCGTACGGGAGGATCGGTGCTCATCCTTGAATTTTCGCAACCTGTTGTTTGGTTTAGACCTTTGCATTTCATCCATGTGCGCATGATTGCGCCCATCGTGGCGACAATACTGACGGGTGACCTCGCAGCTTACCGTTATTTAGGCACAAGCATTGCGGGTTTTCCTGATGCCGATGGATTGTCTGCCGAACTACGCGCTGCTGGATTCTCAGCGGTTCGTTGCCGGCAGATGCTCTTTGGCACTGTGGCTATGCATATAGCCACCGCTTAAGGTGATTTTTACTTGCTCCAACCGTTGAGGTTGCCTTGATAAAACACCTCATCACGGGCCCGTGGTGAAATGGATATCACTTCTGACTACGGATCAGACG
>CAJBPJ010000116.1 GCA_903957465.1 uncultured Opitutia bacterium | reverse complement strand
GACCTTCCTCCGTAAGCTCAAGGGCGTCACCGACCCCGAGCGCAAGCGCAAGATCATCGGCCATGAGTTCATCAAGGTCTTCGAGCGCTCCATCAAGGAGGTCCAGGGCAAGAAGAAGGGGAAGGTAGAATTCCTCGCTCAAGGTACGCTCTACCCGGACGTCATTGAATCGCTTTCACCTAACGGCGGCCCTGCGGCCACCATCAAGAGCCACCATAATGTAGGCGGCCTGCCCAAGCATATGAAATTGAAGCTACTCGAGCCTTTGCGCGAGCTCTTCAAGGATGAGGTCCGTGCCCTCGGTGAAGCCCTCGGCCTGCCGCATGACATGGTCTGGCGTCACCCGTTCCCGGGCCCTGGCCTAGCTGTCCGTATCTGCGGCGACATCACCAAGGAGCGCCTCGAAGTGCTCCGGAAGGCCGACGATATCTTCATCAGCGAACTGCGTTCCTCGGGCCAATACGCCAAGGTCTGGCAAGCGTTCGCCGTCTTCCTTCCGGTCCGTAGCGTCGGTGTCATGGGCGATGGTCGCACCTACGACAATGTTTGCGCCCTGCGCGCAGTGACTTCTTCCGATGCCATGACGGCCGACTGGGCCCGTTTGCCCCTATGATGTCCTCCAGCGTGCCTCGACACGTATCATCAACGAAGTGAAGGGCATCAATCGCGTGGTCTACGACGTCTCTTCCAAGCCGCCGGCGACTATCGAGTGGGAGTAGAAAGAGGGGATAGGTCCTCTTTCCAGATGTATTATCAAGGAGTGTTCGTCACCGACTAACGCTCAGTAATTAAGGTTTAAAGAAAATGCACGTGTCCGTCACACCGTTAGACGTCCAAATCTGACGCCATCCCTGCGTGTTAACTAGGAAAGTATTCCACAGGTCATTGGCACCACCTTCGTTTTTACGGCGGGTATTCGGGCTCTTAGAGTTATCGTTCGGGAGATACAGGTTGACGTTATCTATCACGAGAATCGCTCCGGGCTTTAGCTTGGGCAACATTCCCAGTGCGCACTTATCCCGGGCGATGCCATCTACTAAACAGAAATCTATCGATTCGTTGGAGAAGCTTTCAGCCTGTTGGGCATAGGCGGCTTCATCCTCGAGTAACCTGTAATCCACTTTGTCGGCCAAATCGTTCGATCGCAGGAGAGACTTTACTTTCCCATACCAAATCTGGTTATCCTCAACTGAAGTCAGGTGACGCAAGTGCTTAGCGAACCAGACGGTGCTCCTACCAGAGCCAAACTCTACGCCCACATCGCTGGGCTTGAGAAGTTGGGTAAGCAGCTCAACCGACTTTGCGGTCAACCAAGGATTCGCCGGGTAGATTTTTTCGTGTAGAATGACGCCGAGTCGATCAAAGACATAGCGCGGAGTGATGTGCGAAAAAGAACGGGGCATAGTGTTGGTCGGGTGGGGGTACGAAGTAAGCTTACGCATTACTTATAAAGCGAATTCCATCTTTTGAATCAGTAAGATGGGTTCATTTTGGTGTAAAAGCCTTAAAATACAATAACAGGTTCGGGGGTGGGTTCCCTAGCCACGACCACGAGTTTGAGCCCGGTGGTTTGGCTTTGCTGCCAAACTTATCAGCGCCGAACTACCAATCAGTGATAG
>CAJBPJ010000115.1 GCA_903957465.1 uncultured Opitutia bacterium | reverse complement strand
GATCGCGAAATGGAAATCGAACTCTCGGTATCATCACTTGGAACACAAGGTAACCAAAAATTTAAATTAAACAAAGGACTACAAAAGGTCACCTTGCCCTTCACGGTGAAAAACCCAGCCCTTTGGTGGACCAACGGACAAGGGGCACAAGCTTTGCATACTGCTGAATGGATAGTTTCGCTCCCGACAGAAAAGTTCTCGGGTAAGTGCATATACGGAGTACGCGATTTTGAACTTATCCGCGAAAAAGACGGCCGAGGTGAGTCGTTCCGCTTTAAACTGAACGGCAAAGATTTATTTGCACGTGGAGCCAACCTAGTACCCGCAAGTGCAATCGACCCACTGAATACAGATGATACCCAGGTGCTCTTGTTGGCACGTGAAGCAGGAATGAATTGCTTGCGCGTATGGGGTGGAGGTCATTACGCATCCGATCGCACACTCGAGCTCTGCGACAAATATGGCATATTGATTTGGCAAGACCTCCCCTTTGGTTGCGGACTTTATCCATGGGATGAACCTTTTCTCGCTAATGTAGAGGCCGAAGTTGCCGATCAAGCTCGTCGATTGCGTGGACACGCCTCGCTCGCACTGTGGTGCGGCAATAATGAATGCGATGAAGGCTGGTGGAATTGGGGTTGGTCCAGCATACCCAGTATTGAGAAAGTCAGCGATAAAGTGCGTAAGGGTTATGAAACGCTTTTTGAAAAAAGAATCCCGCAAGCACTCAAGATAAACGATCCTGGGCGCCCCTACATCAGCACATCTCCACGACACGGTGGCGGACGCGTCGCTGCATACAATGAAGGTGATTTACATGACTGGGGTCTCTGGCATGGTCGCGAGCCCTTCTCGCGTGCACCGAACAAAACGGGCCGCTTTGTCAGCGAGTTCGGCTTCCAGTCATTCCCCGCGCCCTCGACACTCACGGAATGGATTGCGTCGCAAGATCGCAATGATCCTCGTTTTGCGAATCACCAAAAACAGCCCGTCGCTTACGAGTTAATTGGACAATACATGGGCATGGAAGGCTTGCGAACCGTGAAGCCTGAGCAATTTGCCTACGCTACCCGATGGTTGCAGGCAGAAGCCTTACGAACCCACATCAGTGCACACCGACTCGACCCTGATTGTGCCGGTTCACTTATCTGGCAAATGAATGACCCCTGGCCGGGTATCAGTTGGTCGCTGGTTGATTTCAACGGCGTACCCAAACCAGCCTACTATGCCGTCAAGAGAGCTTTCGCCAATGAAGCCGTCGACTTAGCATTTTTGGATGACCGCGTCATCGCCAAGACTATCGGTAGCGCGAAAGGGGTTCGCCTCGCCTTGTTAGATATCAACGGAAAAATCTTGTTTGAAGCTAGTCACGATAACCAAACCGCGACCCACCTCACGGCTTCAATCGGGGCATGCTATGCTTTAGCAGAATCAGGCCCGCATCGTATCATCCGTGCGATCCCTGCCTTGTTTAGACCAACCAACGCCAACATCGGTGCATCCCAATACACCTTAACGGCACGGAAAGGTGCTACAGATGTATCAGGCATGACAGAGGTAACCGTAGAGGCACAAGGAGTTGTTATCGGACTTTCCTTCGAGCCTACTGCGCCCTTTGCCTACCCCTCAGATGCGCTCTTTGATTTGTTACCTGGTGAAAAACAAATTGTGCGCCTGCGTTTACGCGACCCTAAGCGTGATTGGCGTGAAAGCTTCAAAGTTATGTCCTGGCATGACTTAGTTGTCGGTTGGGGACCCCTTAAACCTTCCGAACGCTAAGATGCTACGTGCCGCATTCTACCTATTACTCTGTACTCTTATTCATGGTGCAGAAACTCCGCCTAATATTCTTATCATCGTCGCCGACGACCTGCGCCCAGATTGTTTAACCCAAACAGGGGCAAAGGTCGCCCGTTTGCCGAATCTCGAGCAGCTTGCCAAGCGTTCGTGTATCTTCACCAAAGCATCACTGCAGGGCTCAACCTACGCCGCAGTGTGCGTAGCCAGTCGCGCGATGCTCTTAACGGGCAGGAGCGTTGCTCGATTACCTACCGATAATCAAAAAATCAAAGCAGCTAGTTTTGCGTCTACTCTTCCACGTGCTTTTCAGGCACAGGGCTATACCACCTTCCATACAGGAAAAAACGAATCGCGGCCGACCAATCTCTATACCGAGTTCCAACAAACTCAGACCCTCCCTCGTTCCGTTGAAACAGAAGTTAAGCACGGAGCAGACACTGCCGCATTTATCTCAAGACACACCGACAAGCCATGGCTGGCTTATGTAGAATTCGCCCTACCCCATGATCCACAGAATGCTCCCGAATCATTCTACGAGCGATTCAAGCCAGCGGATATGGAAGAGCCTATCGACTTCCGACCAGAGCATGCTTTCAACAATGGAGAACTTAAAGTTCGCGACGAGTTAACCTTACCGCGCCCCCTTACCCTCGATTCGGTTAAGGCTAAGCGGGCTCGTTACTGGGCATCAGCCGCCTGGATGGATCAACAATTGGGGGTTATCTTTTCTGCCCTTAAAACAAGCGGACAAGAGAATCGTACGCTAGTTATCGTTATCGGGGATAACGGATTATCCCTCGGTGATCATGGTCTACTTGGAAAACAAAACCTCTATGCTTTTGGTGGTATGCACATCCCATTTCTCATGGCAGGACCAGGCGTCAAACCACAAACAAGTGAGGCCTTAGCACAAGTGCATGACATTTTCCCAACGGTCGCGGATGCAGCGAAATGCCCAAAAAACTTAACTCAGGGCGTTGAGGGCTTAAGCCTTTTACCGGTAGCGCAAGGTACACAAAGCCAACTCACTCGTACCTATGCATTCTCGCGCTATCGCAACGTGCAGTTCTCGATCACTGATGGAAAGTGGAAGCTCATCCATTACCCCCAAGTGAATATCACCCAGTTATTTAATCTACAGGCTGATCCGACCGAACTTCATAACCTTGTCGACGAATCTTCTGCAAAGTCGCAACGGGGCGTTCTCGAAGCTGAGTTAGTGCGCTGGCGTACTTCCCTTTAAGGCATAAAGGAGCCCCGCCACTCGGCGGGGCTCCGGATCCCTAACATCGAACAACGTGTCAATTAAGACCGATTGGCCGAAAGTTGTGTTTTGAGGAACTCGACGGAACGGCGGACATTGGTGTCCACTTCCATCTGATTGCCCACTGTCTTACGTGCATGAATGACCGTACCGTGGTCACGTCCGCCATAAGCTTGACCGATGGCGACGAGCGAAAGACCGGTAAGTTGAGTTGAAAGGTACATCGCGACCTGACGTGGGAAGGCAATGTTCTGCATGCGACGCTTTGAGGTCATGTCCGAAAGCTGGATGCGATAGTGCTCAGCCACGCAGCGCTGAATGATTTCAACGGTCAATGTATGGCTTGCTTCCTCAACCAAGATATCATGCAGCAAGCGCTCGACAGCAGGAATATCGAGGACGCGCTTAGCTGGGCTCATGCGCATGTAACCTTCGATACGGGTAATCGCACCTTCGAGATTACGCACATTACGGGCAATTCGGCTGCCGATGAACTCAGCAAGCTCCGAAGGGAGATCGATACCACGGTCCTGTGCCTTGCGACGAAGGATAGCGATACGGGTCTCGAGGCCAGG
>CAJBPJ010000114.1 GCA_903957465.1 uncultured Opitutia bacterium | reverse complement strand
AGCAGCCAGCTGATATCCGAGCGACGTTCTCGTTCCCACGAAGGCTCGCCGGTCATATCATCAATCTCATCCGCCACATTGATGTCGATCAGCTTAAAACGTCCCTCCTCGAGCGCAACGCGCATGATCCACTCGTCGACGTCCACGAGAGCGCATGGCGCTTTTCTCGCAGCGAGCGCATCATGTAGCCCCAGCGCGGCCATGCCTGCTACCGACGGCTCATCGATGAGCCCGCCGCGGTGCAATGAGATATAGACGCGGTGCGTGGAAGGTGTCTCCATTGGGTTGCACCGTAGGAACCATCGCACGAGTTTTCTTAATGTGGGCATGGTTGTAAGGAGCGAAAGTAGTGTTGGTTTTCAATTTCTACCCCCGCAGGCACTATAGTTTTTAACTCACGCAAAGAAGGCTTAAATGACATAAGGCCCTTTGTTTATGCGTGTTAGAAGGCTAACGTGCCTTGGCATGACCTGACTGAACTCCGCTTGGATGACGGTGTTATTCTTGTACGCTTCAAACAATCTCCGAATCACCAGCCCATGATCAACCAAAACCATTTATTCTGTAATCTCCGCATGTTTACTTTCGAATACATCACGTCAACGAAGCCCAAGTCACTTAAGGACGCAGTCATCCAGGCGCTGAAGTCGCCCGTGCGTCTGGGCGGCATGATCTCTGACGGTGCAGTTGTGATCCTCAGCGATCTGAAAAGTCATCATGAGGCCCGGATTGTCTGCGATGTTCCAGGCATGCTCCGGATTCACGCACCTGTGCAGATGCAGTCGGCTGTTTTAGAGCTCTGTCGAAGGCTGATGGGTCGAAAGATCATCTCTCACAAACCTTTCGCCGACAAGGCTCGCGTCGATGAGGTCAAAGCATTCACCCCTGCGTGCGAAGTGTTAGCCAGCCACATGGCAGAGGAGGAGTTTAAGAAGTGGATTGTCGTGCTGCCCGAAGCCCGTGCTGGTGCAGATGCCTGCAAGTTCCGTAACGATGGTGCACTTCACCGCTACCTCGTTAACCTCCTGCGTTTCGCCAAGGAGACGCTTGATACCACCAATGTTCGCAAGCGCATTGACTATATCGCTAAGCAATGCGGTCTTTCACACTTCTCGGAGAACATTAGCGAGACAGCACGACGCAAGTTTCCAGAGGACTACACCGCGCTCTTCGACGGTCAAGAGCGCCTATTCCCCATGCACGTGACGATTGGGGCTGGCCAGCAAGAGGTCGACTGCATGTCGATTCACTTCCTCATCGATCGCTCCGCCAATCGTCTCGTTATCGCCCGCTTCGGCCGTCACGGGCGAGGGGAGAGCATTCGCTAATAGCCAGGATATCGTAAGCCGATGAGAGAGATTCGCCCCGCAACACCACAGCCACCGATGGCACCGCCGACAGGCCCAGTGCCCGGAACGCGGCCTGGCCCTTGGCGCCCCTTTGAGACCGTTCGACGCACGGACGGTGAGATCACCCCCAACCCAAACCACCATGGATCCCAAATCCGATCGCGATAATCACTCTAACCAGTGCAATCCGAACAACGATGAGTACGGCAACTGCCGTAATCACAACTAATTAACTGACGCATGTTTGCGCCAAGCCAGGGAGCCCCGCAGGGGCTCCCTTTTTTATACCAAATGACAATCACTCTGCACAGTAATCCGATAGCTAAGCGCCGCCAGCAGACCGTCATAGGGTGAAGACCCTATGGCAGGGTAGGGTGTATTTCTTTTACCTGAAGACAGGATATTCCGTTGGAAGATAGCTATTAATCCTGCTCCACACCTCATCAGGTTTGAGTTCAGGAAAATGCTGTTGGACGAGGT
>CAJBPJ010000113.1 GCA_903957465.1 uncultured Opitutia bacterium | reverse complement strand
GCTATGCGCATTCGCTCCGCCACAGGTCCCGTTGAAGCGGAAGCCGAACGGATTACATTGAGTCGTAAAGACGAACGATCCACCGCTGACCTGCGCGGTTCGGTTCAGTACCGTATGAATGGCGCCAAGGCTACGTGCGACCGCCTCATTGCTTTGGCTGAACCCACTGAGGGCACCACCAACGTCGAACTCACCCAAGCGTCGCTCTCGGGTTCTGTGCATTACACTGCACCCGGATTCTCTGCGTTATCTGATCGTGCGGAAATCCATCCAGCGATTGGAGTCGAAGCTTCCGACATTACGGGTAAGCCGATGTTACTTTACTTGCAGTCATTCGCAAACGCACCCGCCACAGCTACGCGGCCACGCATCGAAATTGCTTCAGGTGAGGGCATTGCCGCCTTCACTGCGGACCGTCATCAAGTGCTCTTTTCGGAACAGGTGGCACGATTCGTCTTAAATGGTTCCGTGAAGATGGCTTCCGGTGACACTCAGGCGAGTTGTGGGGAATTGATTGGTAGTGCCAAGCGTGACGACAAAGGCAAATTTGGATTGGTGGGTGCTGCAGGTACCATCGATGTGCGTGCAGAAGTCGGCGGTAGCCGTGCCAAGGGTGAATCGATCGAGATTAAGCCGGCCGCAAAGCAAGTTATCTTAAGTGGTAATGCTCGCATTGAAGATCGCGAAGGCCGCGTCGGCATTCCTGCGGAGTCGTTGACGTTTGATACTACCACACGCAACTGGCGGATGGACTCTGTACGCAGTAAGACGGGAAGCCCAGTTCGGCCGAAGATTCTTCTGCCGGATGCAGGTTTCACCCTTCCTGTACCCCAATAATCTCGACACTTGCCCTCGGCTAAACGAGGCTATGCCCGATGGTTTCAACTAGTACGCAAGGGCTTGTCCGGGTCGAGTCGCTCGCCAAACACTACGGCCAAAAGGTCGCGGTACAGGATGCTAGTCTCGAACTGCGTACGGGCGAAGTGGTCGGCCTCCTCGGTCCCAATGGGGCAGGGAAGACGACCATCTTCTACATGATTGTCGGCCTCGTTCCGGTTTCTTCGGGCAAAGTATTTTTTGAAGGCAAAGATATTACCGCGATGCCTATGTGGCGTCGCGCGCGTACGGGTCTGGGTTACTTACCACAAGATGCCTCCGCTTTCCGTAAGTTAACCGTCCGCGAGAATGTACTCGCGGTGATTGAAACTCTCGAGCTCTCCAAGGCTGAGTCTGCGAAGCGGGCCGATGCCCAGTTGGCGGATTTAGGTTTAACTCGATTAGCAAATCAACCCGCCTTCACGCTTTCGGGCGGCGAGCGTCGTCGCTTAGAAATCGCCCGCGCCCTCGCGACGAATCCACGTTACCTTTTAATGGATGAGCCTTTCAGTGGCGTTGATCCGATCTCCGTTGCCGACGTCCAAGACATCATTCGTAAACTCAAGGCCCGTGGCATTGGGGTGCTCATCACTGACCATAATGTGCGCGAAACCCTCGCGATTGTGGACCGCGCTTACATTATTC
>CAJBPJ010000112.1 GCA_903957465.1 uncultured Opitutia bacterium | reverse complement strand
CGGTGTACAATCCCTGGGCGAATGGTTCCGCCAGCTGGGGCGAGTTTACCTTTAGTTTGGTGAAGGAGTGCGTGGACGACCGATGTTTCGTCGGAGCCAGTGACAGGGTGGGTAATGAGACCTGCAGGCTTATTGATGACGATGATGTATTTGTCTTCAAACAAGACAGGCAGGCCCATCTTGCGTGCACTTACGGTTGGCTTATCAGGTACTGGGAGAACGAGGTTGATCGAGTCGCCCGCTTCGACGGTCGCGCGTCGATCAACGACTTTTCCATTCACCTTCACTTGTCCAAGGTCGATGGCTTTTTGCACGCGTGAGCGACTGACACCTGGGATGAGTGCGGCTGCGACTTTATCGACACGGTCGCGCGCTTGCTCATCGGTCGCACGCAAGGTGTGAACTTCGCCTTTAGCTGCTTTGACAACTACCGGCTTAGCCTTGGTGACTGGCTTAGCTTTGGCAGGTATGGTCGGCTTGCTGCCAGGGGAGAACTTGATTTTGCGAGGCGTCTTCGCTTTGGGCTTAAATTTAGCCACGATTAGCGCGTCTTACCGAGGAGGTAGGCGGGGTTCAATTTCTGTAGGTCTTTCGGGATGAACATGCCGTCTTTACGGATGACTTCGCCATCAAAAATAATTTCACCGCCACCGTATTCAGGGCGCTGAATGCAGACCATATCCCAATGCACCGATGAATTGTTTCCGTTGTCGGTCATTTCGTAGCACTTACCAGGGGTGAAGTGGAAGGATCCTGCAATCTTTTCATCAAAGAGAATATCCTGCATGGGGTTGAGGATGTGCGGATTGAAGCCGATGGCGAATTCCCCGATGTAGCGGGCACCTGGGTCGGTATCGAGGATCTCATTGAGCCGCTTGGTGTTATTGGATGTCGCTTCGACAATCTTACCCTTCTTGAAGACGAGACGGATGTTATCAAAGGAGACGCCTTGGTAGATGGTTGGGCAGTTGTATTGGATGACGCCTTCGACACTGTCTTTGACCGGGGCGCTAAAGACTTCGCCGTCCGGGATATTGTATTCGCCGCCGCAAGGGACTGAGCCAATTTTCTTAATCGAGAAGCGCAGATCGGTACCCTTGCCCTTGATGTGAACCTTGTCGGCTCGGTCCATGCGCTTCTTGAGCGCAGCCATGCCGGGTATCATGCGAGCGTAGTCGAGTGTGCAGACGCGGAAGTAGAAGTCTTCAAAGGCTTCGCTGCTCATCTTGGCTTGTTGTGCCATGGCAGATGTTGGCCAGCGTAGCACAACCCACTTGGTTTTATTGACGCGCCAATCAATAACCGGGCGCAGAACTTTTCCAGCGAGTTTTGCTTTTTCGGTAGGTACGTCGCTTGCTTCGAAAATATTATCGGATCCGCGGACGGCGATGTAGGCATGCATTTTTTTCATGCGGGCCAGTTCCATGTCTCTGACTAACGTAAATTGTTCTTCGGTACCGTGTAGATTCATCTCACGGCCGATGCGGGCGCGTTGGATTTGCACCATAGGTACCGCGCCGCAGGCACGGGCGGCACGAATTAGAGCCACAACAAACGCGTCAGGGATATCGTAGGCGTCAATGAGTACGCGTTCGCCCTTTTTGAGGCGGGTGGAAAATCCGCAGAGTACCTCTGCGAGCTGGTTGTACCGAGTGTCCATCGGCCGAGCGTGGTTAACTAGGCTGAAAAATGCAAGGAAAGGGCAGGAAAGTGTGACAAAGGGCTGGGACAGCCTGTCGCTGGCAGGGGGTGACTCTGGGCTACGGGAGGCTCCAAATCGCTGCGGATACCTTAATCATTTGCTAAAATGCCCGTTTCCCATTTTGGCATCTCTCTTGCATATGTGCATTTGCCAGCCCGCTGGCACCCTCTCCTCAACTACCTATACCTCATACACCATGGCAAAGCATACCAAACCCAACGTTAAACCCCTCGGCGACCGCGTTCTCCTTCAGCGTCTCAGCGAAGACACCGAAGAAGTTAAGGGCGGCATTATCATCCCCGACACTGCAAAGGAAAAGCCACAAGAGGCTACCGTTATTGCGCTCGGCACTGGTAAGGTCGACAAAGACGGCAAGTCCGTTGCCTGGGACGTCAAACTTGGCGACACCGTCCTTATCGGCAAATACGCCGGTACGGAAGTGAAGCTGAATGACGAAATCTATATTCTCCTGCGCGAAGAAGAGATCCTCGCTGTCATTCGCTAATCCACAGACTTCTAAACTCTAAACACCTAAATCTATGTCCAAGAAACAAATCCTATTCGATGAAGCTTGCCGCCGCAAGGTTCTCGCTGGCGTCTCCACCCTCGCCAAAGCTGTCAAAGTCACCCTCGGTCCTAAAGGCCGCAATGTGATGATTGATAAAAAGTTTGGCGCCCCGAAAGTCACCAAGGACGGTGTCACGGTCGCTAAAGAAATCGAACTCGATTGCCCATTTGAAAACATGGGTGCGCAGATGGTTCGCGAAGTTGCTTCCAAGACCGCCGATAAGGCTGGCGATGGTACCACCACCGCAACTGTGCTCGCTGAAGCCATCTACAAGGAAGGCTTGAAGTCCGTTGCTGCCGGTTCCAACCCGATCTTCATTAAGCGCGGCATTGACCGTGCGACCGAAGCTATCGTCGCTGAACTCGCAAACATCTCCAAGAAGATCAAGACCCGCGAAGAAATTAAGCAGGTTGCGACCGTCTCAGCTAACTGGGATGCATCGATTGGCGACATCATCGCAGATGCGATGGATAAAGTCGGCAAGGATGGCACTATCACTGTCGAAGAAGCCAAGACCGTCGAAACCACATTGGATGTGGTCGAAGGTATGCAATTCGACAAAGGCTACCTCTCCCCTTACTTCGCAACCAATGCGGAAACCCTCGAGGCCTTACTCGAAGACCCCTACATTCTCCTCTACGAGAAGAAGGTGTCGGCGATGAAGGACTTGCTCCCTCTCCTCCAAGAAGTCGCGAAGACCAGCAAGCCATTGCTGATTATCGCTGAAGAAATTGAAGGCGAAGCGTTGGCAACCCTCGTGGTTAACAAACTCCGCGGCACTCTGAACGTTTGTGCTGTGAAGGCTCCTGGCTTCGGCGATCGCCGTAAGGCCATGATGGAAGACTTAGCTGTGCTCACCGGCGGAAAGTTCATCACCGAAGATATCGGTGTGAAACTTGAGTCCGTGAAGATTGCTGACCTTGGCCGTGCAAAGCGCGTTCAGGTCGACAAAGAAAACACCACCATCATTCAAGGTGCGGGTAAATCCTCCGAGATCCAAGGCCGCGTGAAGCTCATCCGTCGCCAGATTGACGAGACCAGCTCCGACTATGATCGCGAGAAGCTCCAAGAGCGCCTCGCGAAGTTGGCGGGCGGTGTTGCCGTCATCCACGTCGGTGCAGCCACTGAATCTGAATTGAAAGAAAAGAAGGACCGTGTTGACGACGCCTTGCACGCGACCCGTGCTGCCGTCGAAGAAGGTATCGTCCCAGGTGGTGGCGTAGCCCTTCTCCGCACGGTGAAGGCTATCGATGCGATCATCGCTAAGCTTGAAGGTGACGAGAAGGTCGGCGCACGCATCGTGCGTAAGGCCATCGAAGAACCCCTCCGCACGCTTTGCTTCAACGCAGGCACCGAAGGCTCCTTGATCGTCCAAGAAGTTCTCAAAGGTAAGGGCAACAATGGTTACAACGTCGCGACCGGCGAATACGAAGACCTCGTGGCTGCCGGCGTCGTCGATCCTACCAAGGTTACCCGTACCGCGATTGTGAATGCAGCTTCCGTTGCGTCACTCTTGTTGACGACTGAATGTCTCATCACCGATCTGCCGGAAGATAAGAAGCCAGCAGGCGGCGGTGGTGACCACGGCCACGGCGAATACTAATTCAGGTTTATCCTGATAAAACAAAGGGCGCCCAATGGGCGCCCTTTTTGTTGCATCGGCTTGCCATAGCATCCTTCGCCGTGTTGCCTTGGGCATGGCCGTTAATCTCCAAAGTCAAAAAACGAACCCCGTCTTCGGCGTAGCTCTCTTCGTTCTCCTCCCGTTGATTACCTTGGGAGTCTTTTACTTCGGGATTCCAGGTACCGAGTTCAATGGTGTCCGTCCCGGAATTTTCTTCGGGATGGATTATCACTATAACAACGGCATGAACAATTCAGGTGCAGGCCGTATCATGGACAACCGCATTGTCTGCACATCAGCTGAGGCCCAGGCGTATGTACGTCAGCGGCTCAATGTTACCTTTGGCGGCAGTTACCCGACGCAAAGTTTTGTGATCACGCTCGTGAATTATCCCGCAGGTTATAAATACCAGTATAGTTGCAAGACGTGGTATGCCCAGCGCTTGAATATCGGTGGGTCACCTTTCTTCCGTAAAGGTGCTGAGGTGGGCGATGCTCAGCTCGATGCAGAAGTTGCCTTAAAGCATAAGTCGGTGGCCGATGCTGTTGAAGCGGCTCTCGAAGAGTACTTTAAGTCCAAGGGCGCTAAGTAATCCGCGCCCATAAGGTTGTCTTTAGCGCTGGTCCGTCGTAGAACGGGCTTATGAAAAGTTCGTCGACCGTCGCTTTGGGTATTCTTGTCTTGTGGTCGATGCTTGTGCCGAGGGTGGCGGCTCAGGGAAAATATGCCTTCGAGGATGCTCCGTTTTTTTATTCGAATACCCAGCCCAAAGACGCTGCCACGATTTTGAATACAGCCATTCATGGTCGAGAAGCTGAGGTCCGCGCGTGGCCGGCACGTCAACGGCTTCAATGGCTTCTTAAATCACTGGGAATACCGGAAGCTTCCCAAATTCTTGTTTTTAGCCGCACAAGTTTGCAGCGTAAGATGATTACACCTGAAAATCCGCGTGCACTTTATTATTCGGACAATGCTTACGTCGGCTGGGTGCCTGGTGGCATGATGGAGGTTACGGTTTTTGACCCTGTACTCGGTGCGACTTTCTACGCATTCGATCCAGATGCTACCGGGGTGCTGCTGCAACGTAGTGGTGACTGTCTTTCGTGTCATGTTACTCACGATGAAACGCCGACGTTGCGAGCCCGGTCGATTTTTCCTGATGCACACGGTGATCCGCTCGGGGGTTCAAGTATATCCAATATTGATTGTGCAACGCCATTGTCACGGCGGTGGGGTGGCTGGTATGTGACCGGTGGAGCCACGTCGTTGCGTCACCGCGGCAATATCACGGGTCAGTCAGCCGATGACTTTGGG
>CAJBPJ010000111.1 GCA_903957465.1 uncultured Opitutia bacterium | reverse complement strand
CGATGCAGAAATCGATCATGTCATCGGTCGACGGTATCGATACGCAGGCCAAGTGGGGACATGTGCTAGCTTGGTTCAAGTGGACTTATGCAATCATGAGTCCGATTGCTGGATATGTGGCAGACCGTTTTGGTCGCACACGGGTCATCTGCTTTAGTCTCTTTGTCTGGTCTGCCGACACTTGGGCCACGGGACACGTAACCTCGTACGAACAGTTGGTCGCCACCCGCGCCATCATGGGCTTGAGCGAGGCCTTCTACATCCCAGCCGCACTAGCCCTCATTGCCGACCACCATTCAGGCGCCACCCGCTCGCGCGCAGTCGGCGTGCACCAAATCGGTATCTATATTGGTGTGATGATTGGCAGTATGGGTGGCTACGCAGCCGACAATCCTGACATCGGCTGGCGCCTAGCCTTCAGTGTCCTCGGCATTGCCGGTATGGTCTACGCCTTGCCGCTGTGGAAATTCCTCCGCGACACACCACGGGATCCCGAGGCACCCATCGCAAAGCCGCTTGGTGCAGCGAGCGAACTACTAGGAAACCACAACTTCCGCCTGCTCCTACTCTACTTCACCTTACCAGCCCTGGCAGGTTGGGTGGTGCGCGATTGGATGCCGAGCGTGCTGCAAAAAGACCTCGGGTTAACCCAAGGCTTAGCAGGTGTCAGTGCGGTCGTCTGGTGGCAGGGAGCGGCTATTTTTAGTGCCATTGGCGGTGGTTGGCTCGCTGACCGCTGGATGCAACGCTCACACCGGGGAAGACAACAAGTCAGCGCACTGGGCATGGCCATCATTATGCCAGCACTCCTCGGCGTTGGTATCGTCATCGGCCTAGGTTCACTGCCGCTAGCAATCGCATTCCTTGTGCTCTTTGGCATCGGCTGGGGGCTCTTCGATAGCAATAACATGCCCATCCTTTCGCAAATTGCCCGGCCCGATCAGCGGGCGACTGGCTACGGCTTAATGAACTTCGCAAGTATCACTTTTGGAGGATTCGCGGACATTGGGTTTGGCTGGCTGCGCGACCATGACGTCCCCCTAAACCTCATCTTTGGCTGCTTCGCTGGCATCGCCTGCCTTTCCGCTTGGCTCGTCCTGCGAATTGACACAAGAGAGTGCGATAAGTCCTAACACAAAGCACGACCATTTATGTCTCATTTCAACATACACGGCATCTGTGCCGCCACTCACACGCCGTTTGCGGCCGATGGCTCACTCAACCTCGCAGCCGTCGAGAAACAGCGCGACCACCTACTGTCACGTAAAGTCACTCAGGTCTTTATTGGCGGAAGCACAGGCGAAAGCCACTCGGTTTCAACCTCGGAGCGATTAGCACTCGCAGACCGCTGGATGGCGGCTGCGAAGGGCACTGAGATGCGCGTGATTGTGCATGTTGGCTCGAATAATCTACGTGATGCGGCCGAGCTCGCAGCCCACGCCCAAAAAGTTGGTGCTGCTGCTGTGTCCATGCTGTCACCTTCCTACTTCAAACCACGCACACTCGCCGACCTCATCGCCTGTTGCGAAATCGTAGCGAAAGCAGCCCCTGCTCTGCCCTTCTATTACTACGACATCCCTGTGCTCACCGGTGTAAACTTTTCGATGGAAGAGTTTTTGAATACCGCCCCCGCTCGTATCCCGAATCTTGCTGGAATCAAATACACAAACCCCGACCTCATGGCCTACCAACTCGCTCGTCGTGGTGGTGGCGGTAAGTTTGATTTACCTTGGGGATGTGATGAGTTCTTCCTCGCAGCGCTCGCACTCGGGGCACAAGGCGCCGTCGGGAGCACTTTCAACTTTGCACCTGGCATCTATCAGCGCCTCCAGAAGGCTTATCAAGCTGGCGACATGGCTACAGCTCAGGCCGAACAGTTCCGCTCCGTGCAACTTGTCCAGACGGTTGCCAAACGCGGTTACATGGGCTCTGCCAAAGCACTCATGAATCACCTCGGCGTACCCGTCGGTCCCGCGCGCTTACCGAACAGCAATCCTGACGCCGATGGTGTAGCCGCGATGATCAAAGAACTCGAAGCTATTGGGTTCTTTGGTTGGAAAGATTAATGCGCGCGCTCTTCGTCAGTTTGCTTGCACTCAGCGCGAGCTTATCAGCTGCTGTTTCGCCCGACCTGGCACGCTTACGTGCCAGAATGTCAGAGAAAAAACCTGTGGTCTGGCTTTTTACAGGAGACAGTATCACGCACGGGGCGCTGCACACTAAAGGCTGGCGATGTTTTTCGGAAATCTTTGCGGAACGGGTGCGCTTCGAGATGAACCGTCGATCCGACATCGTCATCAACACCGGCATCAGTGGTGACACTACAGCGGGCATTATCGCCGCACTCGATTGGCGCCTCAGTCGCTTCCAACCCGACGTGACATTCATTATGTTTGGGATGAATGACAGCGTTATTGGCCCCGACCTTGCCACCTACGAAACCAACCTGCGCAAGCTCGTAGCCGAAGCACGTAAGAACAACGGTATCCCCGTGCTCATGCGAGTTAACCCATGTATCCCCGGTTCTGCTCAAGAGAAACGACACGCTAAACTTGAAGCATATATGGACGCCGTCGCAAAGATTGCTACCGACGAAAAATTAATCCTCATCGACCATTGGGCGGATTGGCGCAAAGAGCCAAAGTCAATCGCTCCTATGATGAATGATGAGGTACATCCCAATGCCCGCGGACATCAAGAGATGGCTATTCGTATTTTACAGACAGTCGGTCTCCATGACCCTAAAGCATTTACAGGTCGTCTAAGCGCACCTACCCAAGGCAAATAAGCCCATAGGTAGCGGAACCTGTACCGCCCCATAACTGTCTCAATAACTTCCCCTTATGCGCCTGCTCATTCTTTCATTACTCCTTACGCTCTGTGTCTCCGCGGACCCAACGCCACCGACGGTGGTCTTTAAGGCCAAGGAGACGAGCCCGCACCCGAGCATCCGCATCCCCGCCCTACTCCACACTACCAAGGGTACGCTCATCGCAGTCGCCGAGGGGCGCGACGCCGCCACCGACCAGGCCTCGAACGACCTGTTAGTCCGCCTATCGACCAATGGCGGTAAGACGTGGATGAAAGCCGATGTCGCGCTCGAACTGGGTAAAGATTGCATCAACAACCCCTGCCTCGTGCAGGATGCAAAATCGGGTAAAGTCTTTCTCTTCTATCAAGTATTCCCGGCTGGCCTGAAAGAGTTTAGTGGTCTGACGCCTGGGCCCTCTGGCCCCACCAAGATTGGTTACATCACCTCAATTGACGAGGGGCGCAGCTGGTCCAAGCACGTCGACGTGACCTCTGCGCTCAAACCCGATATCGCGACAACCACCGCATCTGGTCCTGGCATCGGCATCCAGCTAACCAAGGGGCCTAAGGCAGGGCGTCTCATTATTCCCTTTAACTCTCAGGGTCCCAAAAACAATTTCGTCAACTGGGTCGCCTACTCGGACGACGCCGGAAAGACTTGGAAGCGTGGGGCAGACGTACCGCAGTCTGGCATGCAACTTAACGAAGTTCAGATCTCAGAAATGTCGGATGGCGGTGTGTATCTCAACTCCCGCCAGTGGCGCGGAACCGGCGGCCGCAAGGTGTCTTGGTCGACCGATGGCGGCGAAACATGGACTAACGCCAAGGAAGACAAGAATCTCCCCGAGCCCGTCTGTCAGGCCTCACTCATCTCCTTCAAGGACGGCAACCGCTTCGTCACGCTCTTCCTCAATCCCGAAGGCGAGCCAGCCGGCAAGGGCCGCGCGAAAGGCACCCTTCGCATGTCGCTCGACGACGGTAAGACTTGGAAGCACTCGCGTCTCCTCGTGCCTGGCAAATTTGCCTACAGTTCAATTGCACGAATGAAAGACGGTCGCATTGGCGTCCTCTACGAACCCAACAGCAGCACTGAGATTCTCTTCACCTCGGTAGACCTCGCCTGGATTGAAAAAGGTGAGTGAGATGCGGAGCCTCGTTGCACTTTTTATATTAACAGCAACCGCCAATGCTGCGGTTAGTTTTGACCCGTTCCTTGGGGATCACATGGTGCTGCAGCGGGATCAGCCAGTCGTCATTCGCGGTAAAGCGAACCCAAGTGAAATCGTTCAAGTCTCACTTGGTAACGAACAACAATCGGCCACTGCTAATTTAGCTGGAGAATGGGAAGTGCGTTTTCGGGCGCGTCCAGCAAGCAAGGCACCCGTCTTACTTAAAGCGAAAGCAGGCGACGCGCAGGTAGTCTTAAATGATATTCTTATCGGCGATGTCTGGATTTGCGCCGGTCAGTCCAATATGGAGTGGCCACTCAAGCAGGACGCGAATGTCCAAGAGGCGGCCAAAATGCTCGGCAACCCGAATACTCAGATTCGCCTTCGCAACCACACCTTCCCGGGACAATACGGCAAGAAAGCACTGAGT
>CAJBPJ010000110.1 GCA_903957465.1 uncultured Opitutia bacterium | reverse complement strand
GTCTGCAATGATCTGATCGGGATCTGGGCCTACTCCCACGTAGCGAATATTGGGTAAACGCGTCGTGGCTTCGTTGCGGTTTGCCAGGCGTACAATTTCCTTAGCCATGAAAGCAATGTACCGCTGTGCTTCTTTGGGCAGTTTGCTGAACGAGCGTATGCCAGAGATGTCTTCTTTCCAGCTCGGTAAGGTAGCGTAGATGGGTTTGAGAGTCCGGCGCAGGCTATCATCGCGTGGTACGCCGGTATAAATTTTGCCAGCGGCATCGGTGTAACCTGTGCAGAGGAGTAAATCGCCGCCCTTCCATTCACCGTGGGGCGAAAGGGCGTCTAACTTATTGATAACAAGATCATCGTAGCCGCCAAAGCGTAAGGCATCGGCTTTTTCAACGAGATCACACCAGCCGACCATGCGCTGTCTTCCAGTGCTTGTGCCGTACTCGAGTTTACTTAAGTGACGGTAGAGTGGATGGGTTTCCTCCATCTTAGTGAGGAAGGTGTGTGTGCCCACTTTGGTATCATACGCTTTGCAGCATCCCATAACGTGTACGCGTTGAACGGGAATCCCAGCAGACTGGAAGATTTCAGCGGTAAAGGTGTGTGAGGCTGTGACGTTGGGAGCGAAGCCATGACGCTTATCTAGCCAGAAGGCCTGACCGAACTCACCGATGATACGGCGTTCGGCTGCTAAATCGCCGAGGATGTGTTCGCGGACATCACCAATACACGCCGCAAGTTTACGTCCAGCCTGCCAATACGTTTCAATGACAACTGCGCGATTAAAGGTATAAGGCTCTTTCCCGCAGAAGCGGTTAAAGTCGAATTCAGCTTCGGTAAAGATACCTGACTGAATTGCACCGGCATTGGCACGGAGTTCGGCTTGGCTTAGTTTCTCAAAAAGTGTTGGCCATACTTCTGCAGGTAATTGGCAGACGTGACGCACAGTCCGCTCGGCACGATCCAGGCGCGCTTCCATCCGGTTGGCATAAGCTTCGCGGCTACCAAGAAATTCCCAGTACTGAACTTGGAATTGGGAAGCTTCGTCAACGTAGGCAGGCGTGATGCCACGACCAGTTGAGCCGCGCGGTTCTTGTCCAAGAATTCTCACGCGGTAATCTTCCCAGGCGAGATCGAGGATGCGGTGAGTGACGTCACTAACCATGCAGCGCTCGTCGATGAGCAGTCGGTTGAGAACTGGGATACCGATTTTTTCTAAAGGCAACGCTTCCCAGAGGGCTTTGCGTGGATCGGCAACAACGCCAGATCCGAGGGCGAGACACGGTACGTCGTGTTCAGCGACGCCACCTGGAAGGAGGTTGAGTTTAAGTCCAGCTACTGTGTGGCCTGAGTTCGCGCCACCATTGACTTTTAAAACGGTGCCAACGGCATCTTTACGTCCGGTAAGCTTCTGTAGCTCGCGAACAACTTCAGGGATGAGGCGACCTTTGCCTTCATCACCCATGCTGACGCCGACATCTGCAATCAGCAGGCTACTAAAGGGCGTAATAGCCATTAGGATGCCGACTTGGCGTAGAAGTCATTAATACGCTTAGATACGTCGCGGTAAGCTGAGTCAGTTGTGTAGATGAGTTTATACTCATCGATCGCTTCTTTCTCTTTGCCGGCAGCTTCGAAAGCACCGCCCAACGCGTAAATAACTTCCTTTTTAAGATCGTTCATGAGTGTGAGCTCAGATTTTGCTAACTGAAGTTGTTCAATCGCTAAGTCGAATTTACGACCCGCAAGGAAGGCACGGCCTAAGCCTAACAGTGAAGGCTGACGAAGTTTAGGGTTACGTTGGGAGACTTGTAGTTGCTGAATAGCTTCGTCGAGACGGCCGAGATTGAGAAGGAGGCCGCCGAGTTCAAAGCGGTAATTGTGGTCGTTCGGGTAGCGCTCAACCATCGTCGTTGCTGATGTCAGGCGTAAGTCCGCCTCTTCTTTTTCTAAGGCAGCAACGGCGGCGGTATCGCCAGCGGTTTGGGCTGCCTTGATACGTTTCTCAAGGCTACGGATGACCAGTTCCTGCTCTTGGCGCTCTAGGGCGACGTCAACACGGCCAAGCGGTGTCATACGGCCACGTTGCAACCAAGCGACTGCACTGTCGTAATCGCCAGTTAGTGTGAACTGTCGGACAATATCTTTATAGAGGCCAAGATTCTCGGTGTCGGTCTCGATGCGTTTGGCAATATTAGCGATCAATTCCTGGGCTGAGCCTGCATCGGTCATTACGCGTGAGGCCTGCTCTAGACGCGTAGCTTCGTCTTGGTCTTTGAGTTTCGAGCGGAAGTCTTCGGTACTTTCCCAGTTCCCCTTGCGCATAGTCTTGGCCACAGAAGCTTTGCGGACGGCTTCCATGAGATCGCCATTACCTGGGAAGGTTTTTAATTTAAGGTCAGCATACGCCAATGCATTGTCGTATTCATGGTCTTCGATATGCGCGTTGGCTGCTGCTACGGGGTGTGCAATTTCTTCGGGTTCAAGTTCTGCGAGTTCTTCGTGGGCAAAAGCTGCTGTGTCCCATAGGCCGAGTTTCGCTGCCGCCATCGCGAGCTGCTTGTGGGCACCGATGTCTGAGTATTTTTTGGTGAGCCGAACTTCTGCGTCGGCCATGGCTGCCACTGGATCTGATTCGATCAGTTTAAGATTGGGTCCGCCCATTAAGCCCGAGAAAAGTCCACCGAATGATCCTTTGGATGTTCCGAGAACAGATTTTTGTGCACGACGTAAGATGCGACGAATTTCAACACAACCGGGATTGCGCACCAAGAGGCCACTGGCTAACTCCATGGCATACTGAGTGTTGGTTTTGAGATTTTGCTCGATAGCTGCGAATTGCTTCTGAATTCGTAGATCGAGGTCCTTAAGAATGACTTTGTTCATGCTCTGGCGGGTTGGCACAAGCAATGGAACTTGTGGACTCAAGCGGTTGGGTCAATCCCTTGCTCTGCCTATTCGAAGGTGCTTCCAGAAGGCTGTTCGGAGGGGGGTGGCCACAATCCGACCTAGGCAGCCTTTGGCCCCACAGTGACAAGGGTGTGAAAGCGCATCGCACAGATTATAGCCGTAATCAAAAGTGATTTCTTCGCCGCTCTTAATATCCCGTAGGGCGACAATCTGAATGACATCGCCGTCGGGCTGAGACTCTGCGTTGGGTTCGCAACTGTGATTGGCATGTCGGGCGATGTTTTCCTGCCCACTACCATCAATCCAACGTCCAGGATTTAATTCCATGGCGTGGACAAGACCATTTTTGTCTGGTTGTGGCGGTGTATAAACAATCAATCCCGTGTATTGAACGACACGTTCGCCTTTTGCGAAATCTCGGGTGGCAAAGAGTCCGATGCCATGGATCGGAGACGTTCGCGCTTCAACCTTGTTCATCCCTCGCGCTTAAGGTCGCGCGTCATCAATGCAGCCACACCCGCACGTGGTTCTAAATCTCCGCGAAGGATCGCGTCTAGGCATCCTAAAATCGGTGCATCCGTTTTGCGATCGCGAGCGATGCGGGCAAAAGCTTCGGTAGCCCAAACGCCTTCGACGACCGACTTACGGTTCGTGAGTGCAGCCCTTGCCCCGGCGAAATCGCGGGCGACTTCTTCACCATAGCCACGGTTACGACTCCAGGTGCCATGGGCCGTTGCCATCAAGTCACCCGTACCACTTAAACCTAAGAAGGTTTCACTACGGCCGCCGAGCGCTACGCCCAGTCTCACCATTTCTTGAAGCGACCGTGTTAGGAACGAAGCTTTGGCATTCGACCCAAGGCCAAGACCATCACAGAGCCCAGCTCCTACTGCATAAACATTCTTCAAGGTTCCGCCGATTTCGGTACCGATTAAATCATTGCTCGTGTAAGCGCGGAGTGTGGCGCCACTGATTGCCGCTTGTGCTTCTTCGAGTGCAGCCGCATCGGTTCCTGCAAGTACAACGGCGGCAGGCAAACCTCGGGCAACTTCGCCTGCATTCGTCGGGCCGCTCAATGCTGCCACTTTTACCCCGGGTAGGGCTTGGCTGATGAGTTCTGAAGGGCGACGGAGTGTTTCGCGGTCCAAGCCTTTGCAGAGCGAAAGAACTAGTTTAGGTGGTTGCTGGGCATCAAGACTGCCTCGGACATTTTTTAGGAGTTCGGGTAATCCTTTGGAAGGGCAGGCGATAAAAATAAGATCTGCCTCCATGAGTGCAGGTGTGAGCTCTAGGCCGACCTGAATGCTCATGTCTAAAAAGTGCCCAGGGAGGTAATCACGATTTTCACGACTCGAAGCTATCTCGAGTGCGTGGTCTGCACGACGGGGCACAAGCGTGACGCTATGGCCTTGGCGAGCGAGGTGGATGGACATCGCTGTCCCCCATGCGCC
>CAJBPJ010000109.1 GCA_903957465.1 uncultured Opitutia bacterium | reverse complement strand
TCTTTTCGGACGCCACAGGTTATGCCTGTGGTTACTACGCCTATAAGTGGGCAGAGGTCCTTGATGCTGACGCCTTTAGTCGATTTAAGAAAGAGGGCCTGCTGAATCCCAAGACAGGCCGAGACCTCCGGGAAAAGATCTTGGCTAAGGGTAACAGCGAGCCAGCCGGTGACCTTTTCCATAGTTTCATGGGCCGAGACCCTGATCCTGAGGCTATGCTGGTTCGGGATGGTTTGGCCTAAAGGTTGACCCTAAGGCCTAAAGACAAAGCACTAAGGATGGGGTGCAGGTGGATTTTGGCGGTTTTTTGCCTAACCGCTTTAGTCCTTAGTCTTTGGTCATTTCGGTCAATTAATCCTTCCTTCTTCTGACTTTAGTCCCTACTCCTCAGCTTGAAGCCATGTCACAGGAAATCCGCAATCTCGCCATCATCGCTCACGTCGACCATGGCAAAACTACATTAACTGATAGACTCCTCTATCAGTCCGGCATGTTCCGGGCTGAGGACCTCGATAAACTCGCAGGTGGTCAGCACGGTCTGATTATGGACTCCGGCGATCTTGAGCGTGAGCGTGGCATTACCATTACTGCGAAGAATTGCTCGGTGCGCTGGACGGATGACCGCACAAAGAAGTCCTATAAACTCAATCTCATCGACACCCCGGGCCACGCTGACTTCGGTGGCGAAGTTGAACGCGTTCTCAATATGGCGGATGGCTGTCTTCTGGTTGTCGACTCCTTTGAAGGCCCGATGCCACAGACCCGTTTCGTACTTTCCAAGGCACTCGCCCTCGGACTGAAGCCAATCGTGGTCATTAACAAAATCGACAAAGCATCGGCACGTCCCGATGCCGTCGTGAACGAAATCTTTGACCTACTGGTTGCCCTTGATGCACCCGAGTACGCACTGGACTTTCCAATTATCTACGCATCCGGTCGCGAAGGTTGGGGCACGCTCGATCGTGCAAAGTGCGAAGAGGGTAAGCGCCCGAAAGATCTCCTCGAGCTCTTCCAGGCAATCGTCGACCACATCCCTGCTCCCTACGCTCAGGGTTCACCCCGTAGCGCGGCAGCTGGATTCAAATCTCGCGAAGAAGCCTTAGCGCATTCGTTGCAGATTATGGTCACGACTATTTTGTACAGTGATTACGTCGGTCGAATTGCTGTGGGTCGGGTGACTGCAGGCACAATTCGTGGTAGTATGCCTGTGAGCTTAGTCTCACGTACGGGCGAAGTCACCAAGCAGCGCACGCTGAAGGTTGAAGTCTTTGAAGCTCTCGGCCGAACCGAAGCCAAGGAAGTCTCTGCGGGCGACATCGTTGCCGTTGTCGGCCTCGAGCATGTTGAAATTGGTGCCACCATTGCGGATATCGATAATCCTGTGGCACTCACCCCTGTTGAGGTTGACGAGCCAACCGTCACGATGGCTTTCCGCGTGAATGATTCACCTTTCGCAGGTCGCGATGGTAAGTTTGTTACCGGTCGTCAGGTCGGCGATCGCCTCATCCGCGAACTTGAGCGGAATGTTGCTCTTCGCGTTGAGCGTGAGCCAGGTGCCGATGCGTTCCAGGTTTCCGGTCGCGGCCTCATGCACCTTGGCGTGTTGATTGAAACGATGCGTCGCGAAGGTTATGAACTCCAAGTGGGTAAGCCTCGCGTGATTCTCAAAGAAGTTGATGGCGTGATGTGCGAGCCAGTTGAAACTCTCGCCGTGGATTGCCCTGAAGCATCCCAGAATGATGTCATGTCGCTCGTGCTCGGTCGTAAGGGCGAGCTTCGTCACATGGACACCAAAGCCGGCACCAGCGGCTGGATTCACATGGAGTTCAAGATTCCTTCGCGTTCACTTTTCGGCCTGCGCACGCTCATGCTCACAACCACACGTGGCGATGCCGTCATGTACCACACCTTGCTCGGATATGAGCCAGTACGTGGCGAGCCACCCCACCGTGCTGCCGGCGTGATGATTGCCGCTGAGCCGGGCGAGGTCTTCGCCTATTCACTCGACCGTCTTTATGATCGTGGTGACTTCTTCGTCTCCCCTGGCGACGAGATTTACATGGGCATGGTGATTGGTGAGCACTGTAAAGATAACGACCTTGAGGTGAACCTGACCCACAATAAGAAGCTCACGAACGTGCGTGCTTCAGGCTCAGATGACCAAGCTCGCATCAAGCCACATCGCAAGATGTCGCTCGAAGCGTGTCTTGAATACATCGAGACAGATGAATTGGTTGAGGTCACCCCGAACCACATTCGTATGCGCAAGCGCTACCTTTCAGATAGCGACCGTAAGCGTTACGAAAAACAAGGCGCTAGCGCTTAAGTTTCGGTCGCGTCGGCCAGTTGACGATGGCGAATGCCGTGCAGGCTAGGCCTGCCAGGTACACTATGGGGTGTTGTTCGTCCGCAACCCCGAGCGGTGATCGCTCCACTTTTGCCGTTTCGTTAATACTAACGCAGACGCCAATAAGACCGGCGGTGAGTAAGAAGGCGCAGGCTGGTAATACGATGCGTCGTGGAAATGTTTGCCAGCGCACTGCCATGCCAATGAAGAGTGCGATGGCACTTAAAGCGATTCCCCCGAGTACAGCAAACGTCGCGGACAAAGGGATGGATTCCCAATCTTCATTCGTGCTGCTGGCCACAACATTCATGGTCAGGATGGCAATCGAGTTTATGAAGCAGGATGCGGTAAAACGTGGGCGCACATTTTCCCACTGGTCGATATTGCTTAAGATTTGGGTACGATCCGACATACTTTATGTTTTCTTAAGCGTTAACCGACGGCCGTCTGCGTCGGCATTTTCGATGGTTAAGGTCCATGCTCCCTTGGGTTCTTTGCCGCGAACATTTTCAGGCCATTCGATCAATAGATTCCAAGGGGATTGGCAAAGTTCATCGATGAGCAGGCTGTCCCATTGGCTGGGTTGGGTCAGTCGATAGGCGTCGACGTGAAGGAGTTGTCGTTGGCCTTCGTAAATAGTCAGGAGCGAGAATGAGGGGCTAGTGATATCGCCTTTGATGCCAAGGCCGCGTGCAAACCCGCGTGTAAAAGTTGTTTTTCCTGCACCAAGTTTTCCTTCTAAAAGCAAAGCGGTATCCGCGGGAATGAAGGCTGCGAGGGTTTCCCCGGCGCTCTCGGTTTCAGACGCAGAGTGGGTCACGAAGCCTTTTTGCCATTCGGAGATGTCCTTGGAGATATCCACGGCTGCATCTTTTCTGTCTCTCGTTTTGTGGCAATGCAAACAAAGAGGCCCAGCGTGGTGCTGGGCCTCGGTTGCAAATTGCCGAAGCAATTAGCTAACGGTTGGCAAAGGAGTGAGTTCTTTCCAGCCGCCGCGCGTGAAGTCGGGACACTGCACAGGCATGCTGCCATTCTTCACTGAGCACGCCGAGATTTCCAGGATAGCAGACCAGTCGGCTGCATCATAAACCGTCATGTCGGGCGTTACGCCTTGGCGAACGCAGTCGAGCAGGCGGTAGTTCATGATGAAGTCCATGCCACCGTGTCCGCCGACGCGCTTGGCGAGTTCACCGACTTTCTTCCAAAGCGGGTGAGCGTTCTCTTGCATAAAGGCTCTCAGTTTGTCCCCCTCGTATGCCCAGCCGTGTCCTTTGCCGTCGACTGCAAGGCGAGGAGGGTAATCAAAGAAGGTCGCCTTCGTGCCACAGAGAGCGTTGATGCGTGAGTAGGGACGAGGGCTCACCACGTCGTGCTGGATCATGATGCTGCGACCGAGCTCGGTCTTAATGAGCGAAGTATTCATGTCTCCGCAGATATACTTCTCGTCCTTGTGACGTCCGCCGTTGGGGTTGTTCTTATCGCGGAATTGGGTGAGGTTGAACTCGGGTGAGGACATCGAGACGACGTACTTGAAGGCGTCGCCGCGGTTGATGCCCATATACTGGGCGACCGGACCGAGGCCATGCGTTGGGTAGAGGTTGCCGTCGATGAAGGTGTGGTAGTTACGGCGCCAGGCACCCTCGGCTCCGAGGCGGTACATCTGTTCTTGGCGCAGGTCGTGGATATAGGCGCACTCGGCATGCTTTATTTCACCGAAGAAGCCTTGGCGGGCCATGTTAAGGACGAAGAGCTCGCTGTCACCGTAGCAGCAATTCTCGAGGATGACGCAGTGGCGCTGGGTCAGCTCGGAGGTGTCGACCAGCTGCCAGCACTCATCGACAGTGACGGCGGCAGAAACTTCGACGAACGCATGCTTGCCTGCCTTCATCGACTTCACGCACATGGGCACGTGCCACTCCCAGGGGGTTGAGATGTAGACGACGTCGATGTCGTCACGCGCAATCATCTTTTCCCAAATATTCTCGTCGCCAGCGTAGACCGCGGGACGCTTGCCAGTCTTAGTAGCGACCTTCTTGGCTGCGTTTTCGGCACGATCTTGTAAAAGGTCGCAGACGGCGATGACTTCAGCGAAAGGCAAGTTCAAGGCGCTATCAACATGCGTCATGCCGCGCGCTAGACCGATGAAGGCTACGCGCACTTTTTCCATCGGCTTGGTTGTAAGGTTCCAAACGGGCTTCGCTCCAGCTAAGCGGGGGCGAGTCTTACCGATTTCCTTGATGCCGCTAAAGCTCAGTGCGCGTGGATCAGGTGCGGCTTCGGCGTTTGAAGTAAGTCCGTTGCCAATGCCCAAACCAAAGCCAGCGAGTGCGGCTAGGCGGAGGAATTCGCGACGAGATGAAGGGGATTCAGGTGCGCTCATAGTGGTAGGTAAATGAAGACAGCCTTATTGGCTAAAGGTTGCGAGAATGAATCATCCCCAGACGATATATCCTTGGGATGCTTTGACCCCAAAAACCGCAAGGTTGCGTGCTGTATGCCCGGCGAGGCTTGGGATCATTGAACGACTCGGGTTCAGCGAGTTGAAACGGCTGAGGTACAGCCAGCAAGAAACGGCGAAAGCCGACCCAGAGGAAACCCAGCCTTTCGCATCCGATAAACCATACCCATGCAAGGCGACGAAGATCGCTGATCCTAAAATAATAACGGCGAGAAGCTTAAACCCACCCAGTGTTTCGGGCGCCCCAAACCCTCGAAAAGTCATTTCTTCAACAATCGAAGCGCCGAGCATCGCAAGGAGGTAGTGTGCGGGTAGCGTCTGTTGTTGTTCGCGTAGCCCGAGACGATTTTCAAACAACGTTTCGATAATTGTAAGAAGGATGGCACCCGAGATGGCAAAGAGGATCGACTGCCAAGGCGCTTTGGTAGCTCCGGGCCAAAAACGCATGCGGCCATCTTGTGGTCGGCGCAGGTCGCCAATCCACATGGCCAAGACGGACGCACCGAGGACAAAATAGAGTAGGGAAAAAATCGGGGTTTTATCCATCGATGTTATCGGGTGCCTAGGACCCAGGCTTGGTAAGCAGGCGAAATTGCCACGGCGTCGACCGCAATCCATTGAGGCACGGCATAAGGATGCCGTGACAGTATCCAGGCTTGGAGGTCGGCTTCACGGTCGCTGGAGTACTTAAACGTCACTCGCCACTCTTCGTCGGCTTTGATTTCGCCTTCCCAGGTGTAATGGGACCGTATGGGGCCGTCTACTTGTGCGCAGGCAGCGAGTCCTGACTCGACGGTGCTTGCAGCTAAACGGTCTGCCTCTTCGCGTGAGGGCAGGGTGGTCCAGCCGATGTGCACTCTTTTAGCCACGACGCTGACCGTCTGCGGTTAAGTAATGCTTAGTCATCTCTGCGATGAGGAAGTCGCGCGCTTCTTCAACCGTATCGACGTGGCGATAGAGCTGATGGTCTTCGGGTGAAATCATACCCCACTCGTGCATGACTTCTAAGTTGAGAACTTTTTTCCAATAGTCGGAGCCGAAGAAAATAATCGGGATATGTTTCCGCGTCTTGCGAGTTTGCACGAGTGTGAGCATCTCGAACACTTCATCAAACGTGCCGAATCCTCCTGGGAATACGACCATGGCTTTGGCTAAATAGAGGAACCAGTACTTACGAATGAAGAAGTAATGAAACTCCAGATCGAGATCCTCGGGAATATAGCGGTTATGGTCTTGCTCGAAAGGAAGTGAGATGCCGAGACCGACCGACTTTCCACCAGCTTCGTGGGCACCGCGGTTAGCAGCTTCCATGATTCCAGGTCCGCCGCCTGAGCAAATGTAGAACCGTTGCCATTCGGGTAGGGTGAGTGACCAGCGCGTAAGTTCAGCGGAGAGTCGTCGGCAAGCCTCGTAGTGGGTTGAGCTACGCAGGGCTAATTCGGCACGGTGGATACGTTCGGCTATTTCTGCTGGGGAGCCCTTGGTATCTTTTTTGGCTTCAGCGAGTCGGGCTTGGGCGACGTCGGCTGGCAGGGTCCTCGCAGACCCAAACATGACGAAGGTATTACGGATGCCATGGCGCTTGAAGCGGACATAGGGCTCCTGCATCTCAGCCTGCACACGAATGCTCCGTGCAAAGGTTGAGTGCATAAACTCAGGGTTATCGAACGCCTTGAGCGGGCCAGTACGCTTGCCTGGGTTTGCGGGGTCGGCCATGAAGAAGGCCATTCTGCCCCCCAAAAGCGGTCCTGCCAAGCCGGGAAGCACCGAGGGGGACGCTTGACACTGTGCCCTGTGCCCTTTTCTCTGACCTCTACCTTTTAACGGCCATGCAACCGACCTACCGCCCCTCCCGTATCGCCCGTGCTCGTAAGTGCGGTTTTCGTGCTCGTTCCCGCACCCGTGGCGGTCGCAAGGTTTTGCAGAACCGTCGTCGTACGGGTCGCAAGTATTTGACGAAGGTCTAAGCCCTGCATGCGCCTCCCCCGCGAGCGTCGTCTGCGCCGCCAGGAGGACTTCGGCAAACTCCGTACATTAGGAGCTCGCATCGATTGCGGGTCCTTTGTCTTGAACGCAGGACCCGTTGCGTCCGAGACTCAGCCTGCACGGCTAGGTATCATTGCTGCCAAAAAACAGATACCGCTCGCCGTTCAGCGTAACCGTGCAAAGCGATTAGTGCGCGAAGCTTTTCGCGCATGCCCTGATCTTTTTCCGAAGGGTTGGGATGTCGCTATCGTTGTGCGTAAATCAATTCTTACCCGATCAATACCTTCTCTGGTTGAGGCATTGTGTTTGGGTGCAACGAAAGCGAAGACGCAACGTCCGCGTAGCGATGCATAATGTACCCACATCTTGGGCGATTCGCGGTGTGCAGCTGTTTATCCGACTGTACCAGAGATTCTTTTCACGATTGTTACATAAGGTTATTCCAGGTTCAGGCTGCCGCTTTCACCCGACGTGTTCGGCTTATGCGGCCGAAGCCTTTGACCAACATGGATTTTTCAAGGGTTTTTGGCTGAGTATGTGTCGGATTTGTCGATGCCATCCTTGGGGAGGTTGCGGCGAAGACCCCGTGCCACCTCGATCTTAAATCACCTTGCCGTTACTGTCTTGCGTGGTGATTCTATCTTTATGATTGAACGTCTGCGCGAAAAAATTGCCACCCGTCAAGGGGGTACACTTTTACTTGCCCTTACTTACCTTGGGCTCTGCACGTTGTTACGGGTGGGGTTGCTCATCGCTAGTGCTGGGTCGGTGTCCTGGCACCTTGCGACCTTCGGCGCGTTCTTCACTGGTTTCCTCTTTGACCTCCTGATGGCTTGGTGGCTAGCAATCCCTTATGCATTCCTGACGGCATTTTTTGCTAAAGTTCCGAGCACCGGTTGGCGACGAATGATTTTAGCTACAGCATGGTTCTTCGGTGTCTGGCTTTTTGTATTTTGGAAGATGTCCGAAATACTCTTTTGGCATGAGTTCAACGTACGGTTCAATTTTATCGCGGTCGACTACCTCGTTTACACCGTCGAGGTTGTTAAGAACATTGTCGAGTCGTACTCGATGCCACTCATTTTAGCGGGAATTACGGCAGTCGTGGTTGGTATTGTTTTTGCTCTGAATCGACTGCGTCTTTGGCAGGCATGGGCAAGGGCCGACGACGAGCAATCTTCTCCCTGGGTTACCCCCGTTCTTTTAACCCTGCCGTTCTTTGGCTTACTCGTTGTGGCGTATGGCATTGGTCGTTCTGAACAGAAGGCGATGATGGGTCGCCATACATCAATCGGTGAGCGCTTGACTGCTGGGCTTCGCCACATGGGTGATATCCAGCCGGGCTGGGAAAATAGTTACGACACCGAGCTTGGTAAGAACGGTGAATATGCATTTCTGGCTGCGTTTTGGGCCAATGAGCTCGAGTGGACGCGATTCTATCCTTCATTGGAGAACCCTGT
>CAJBPJ010000108.1 GCA_903957465.1 uncultured Opitutia bacterium | reverse complement strand
CTGGTGCAAGCGGGAAGCAGGAAGATAAGCCTGCCACCCTTCCCGCTTACCCCTTCCCGCTTACCGCTTACCGCTTACCCCTTACCCCTTCCCGCTTGCCCCTTCCCGCTTCCTGCTCTTGGTCAAGGACGACCAAGCACTATGCCCGTCCTTCTGCACGATACGATGTCCCGCGAAATGCGGCCCCTCCTACCCCGTCGACCCGACGGCGTCTATGGAATGTATTGCTGCGGGCCGACTGTTTACGGACCAGCGCATATCGGTAACTTCCGGACCTTTACCATTCAAGACACCTTACGTCGGACGTTAGAAGTATCCGGTATTCATGTGCGACATGTGCGCAATATCACCGACGTTGACGATAAGACGATCCGTGGCGCACAAGCCGCAGGGAAATCCCTAGCCGAGTTCACTAAGGGTTGGACGGATAAATTCCATGCCGACTGCCAAGCTCTCGAACTTCTTTCGCCTCAAGTCGAGCCAAGCGCCGTCGCCCACATCCCCCAGCAGATAACCATGATCGCCGCACTCGTCGCGCGTGGCCATGCCTACGTCGCGAAAGACGGGTCCGTATATTTCAAAGTCTGCTCATGCCCCGATTACGGAAAACTATCCCACCTCGATCGATCCAACTTATCCACTCAAACAACCAACAGTGCCGGTGAAGCCAATGATGCCGATGAGTATGAACGTGAATCGGCTGCTGATTTTGCTCTCTGGAAAAGTCGGAAACCGGAAGATGGTCCCAACTTCTGGCCGAGCCCATGGGGTGAAGGTCGCCCTGGATGGCATATTGAGTGCTCAGCCATGTCACTCGAACACCTCGGTGCGACCTTTGACCTGCACGCGGGCGGGGTTGATTTGTGCTTTCCCCATCACGAAAACGAAATTGCTCAGAGCGAATGTGCAACGGGCGTAAAAGGTTTTGCGGCACACTGGTTCCATAGCGCACACCTAATGGTCGAAGGTGAAAAAATGTCGAAGTCGATAGGCAATCTTTACACCTTGGATGACTTAAAGGCAAAAGGCTGGTCGCCAATGGAAGTGCGCTGGACGCTCCTCAGTGGTCATTACCGTTCACCGCTTAATTTCACAATGAAAGGTCTGGATGACGCACGTTCCGCACTCGGCAAACTCGAACGCGGACTTGATGCCCTCTTAATCACTGCTGGATTTACACGTGCAGAATTTCTACCACCGACCACCCACGAAACCCAAACAGCTTGGGGCCGTTTCCGTCCTGCCTGGGAAAAACTCTGTGACGATCTCAACGTCCCCGGAACTTTCGGTGAAATTTTCAAAACCTTGGCTAATCCTGCAACGGACGTTGCCGCTGCCCGCGAAGATATTTCCGGTTTAGCAAAGATTCTCTACGCACTCGGGATTACCCCTTTTGCCGTCAAAGTCGAAGTGGCTATACCCTCGAACGTTCGCGAACTCGCTGAAAAGCGCTGGGCAGCCAAACAAGCCAAAGACTTCCAAGGCGCTGATAGCCTTCGAAACCAAATCACAGCGGCAGGTTGGACGATGCTTGACCGCAAGGATGGTTACGACCTTAAGCCTGGGGCTTGAGGTCGATAAGGTCGGCAATGTCAGGTTAACCACCTATACGACATCGCCTTTTCATTTTTTACTTTCACCCTTCTACTTTCTTAACCGTGGCCCGCATCACCCGTCGATCGATTGACGCTCTTCGCGACAAAGCTGACATTGTGTCGCTAGCGGGTGACTACACCCAATTAAAACAACGCGGGCGTGAATGGTGGGGCCTGAGTCCATTCAAGACCGAACGCACACCGTCATTCAAAGTAAACCCAGAGACAGGTTTATGGTATTGCTTTAGTACACAACAAGGCGGCGATGCCTTCAAACTCGTGATGGCACGTGAAGGCCTTGATTTCGTTGAATCGATTGAACGTGTCGCTACGCGCTTCGGCCATGCCCTCGAATACGAAGAAGGTGGCAACGGCGAAGGTAAGTCTATTCGCGGACAACTCTTCGACATCCATGATCTCGTCGCTGACTACTGGCACCGCTGTCTAAACGACGACCCCGTGCACGGGGAATGGATCCGTCAGTACTGGGTCGAACAACGTAAATTTACTTTAGAAACTGCCGGTGATTTCCAAGTCGGCTTCGCACCCGTTGATGACAGCCGCCTCATCCAAGGCTTAATCAGCAAAGGGTTCGAGCCTGATGCCCTTGCCAATAGCGGTCTCTTCTTTGGCACCGATCGCAGCAAAGACCCCGCACGTTGGCATTGTCGCTTTCGGGGTCGATTGGTTATCCCTATCCGCGACATCCAAGGCCGCGTGATCGCTTTCACCGCACGGTCACTTGAAATCACCCCGCAAGATGATCCGACGCGCGAGGCCAAATACGTATATTCGCCCGAGACAGAACTTTTCAAAAAGAACCCGACAATCTTCAATTTCAACCGCGCGAAAGATAACCGCGAAAAAGGCGCACCTTTTGTTTTAGTCGAAGGACAACTTGATGCGATTCGTTGTCACACCGCCGGCGTCCCCGGCGTCGTCGCCGCCCAAGGTACGGCAGTGACCGAGGAACACTTAGCACAACTTAAGCGTTTTTCAGATCAACTCTTAGTATTCTTAGATGCCGACGCTGCTGGACAAAAAGCTGCGCTGCGTTTGCTGCCACTTGGACTCCGCGCCGGACTCGACATTCGCTTTATCAACGTACCTGGTGGAAAAGACCCTGATGAGTTCTTTTCCGAACCCAACCGAGTCGAGCTCTGGCCAAAGATGGTTTCGGAAGCGCGATCCGCGATGCAGTTTTGCGTGCAATCATTAATGCCCGCGGATTCTGTTTCGCAGCCGCTGGCCAAACGTCTGAGTTTATTAAGTGAACTCTTTACGGTTCTCGAACAAACCGGCGCCGAAGAGGTTGTTCAGGAGGCCCTGTCGGAAGCCGCCCGACATGCCGGCATCGGCATTCGGGAGGTACACATGGCCTACGAACGCGACCGTATCTCGCGCAAAGCCGCTCGGCCTTCTGCCCAACTCCAAGCTGCCGCCCCCAAGACCGCCGTCATACCCAAAACGGGTTCCCAGCTCTCCTCTCCTGAAGAAGACTTATGTCGAATTCTCATAACGGACGAACAATTGGTACTAGATGCTTCAAAAGTCCTTCCGCTGGAATGGGTTATGACAGACATACCTTCAGGAATACTGCTTTCTGCACTACTGAATGAGGCCATTCACGGCGAATTTGATTCCATTCGCGGCGCTTTAGGACGTTTAGATGACGCCTGTCAGCATGCCGCCGCACAAATAGCTGCGGAACCTTCCGTCGAGAAAGTTGACGAAGAGGAACAACGTCGCATCGTCAACGGAGTCCTAAAGTCCTTCCACTCTAGGCATATTCAATCCCGCCTGCGCTCTATTGATGCGCGCATCGCGGCACTCCCTCCGACAGAAATCGACGCACTCAATATTTTACTGCGCGAAAAAATCGATATCCGAAAGACGCTCATCAACCCACCAGCGATCTAATCCAACTTTTAAATCCCTTCCATGCCCGCCAAACGACCCGCCAAACCCACCGCCAAAAAAACTGCAACCAAGCCTGAAGTCAAAAAGGCCAAAGTTGTCGCAACACCCAAAGTGCTAGCCCCGACAAAACAAGCCAAGTCGACGGCCAAGCCATCATCTAAAAAGCCTGTCGCCAAGACCGTAGCTCCGGTAGCGACACCCAAAGTAAAAGTAAAAGCCTCGACGAAGGCTACCTTCGGCGCGCGCACAATCGAAGAGAGCCCGACACACAAGGTGCCAGCAGCGATTTCCCAGATGCTCAATGATAAGGTCCAAAGCCTTATCCGCCTCTCGAAATCAAAGGGTTTCGTTACCGTTCAGAACATTAACGAAGTCATCCCAGAAAGCGCCACCGACCCCGAGTTGATTGAGAAAGTGATGAACATTCTCGATGACCTCGAAATCAAAATTCTCGATGAAGACGAAGTTGAAGCGTTCCAACTAAAGCGCGACAACGACGACGAAGAGAACTCCCGGACGACGCCTGCGGATGCTCCTTACGATCCGTTTAACGTCTACTTAAAGCAAATGGGCCACAAGCCCTTGCTCACCCGCGAACAGGAAGTCGAAATTTCTAAGCGCATCGAAACCGCCGAGCAAGAAGCCCAGGACGTACTCTTCTCGTATTGGGTTACCCTGCCCTACCAGTTGCAGATTGGCCAAAAGCTTCTCCAAAAGGCAGAGCGCTTCGACAAAGTTGTGGTCGATAAGAAGGTCGATTCACGCGATGCCTATTACGACAAACTCAAGAAGTCTGTCGTCCCTGAAACCGAGAAACTCTCCAAGCGGCTCGACCGTTCCTGGGAGAAAGTTGAAAAACAACGCTCAGGTACAGCGCGAGATGCTGCGTATAAGAACTACAACAAAATTGAGAAGGAATGCGTCAAGGTCCTGCGTCGCTTCTACTTCAAGCTAAAGCTGATCGAAGACGATATTCTCGAGAATCAGATGAAGACAGACGTCGAGCTCTGCCGTAAGCATCTTGAGCCAACCAAGCCCCACATCGGACCGAAGCGTGCCAAAGCTAAGATTGTAAACGTCGAAGTCTCGGGTGCCTTTGCTCGCGAAATGGAGCGCCGCTATCGCATGCCAGCTGCAACCCTCGTCGAGATGTACACAACCGTCCGCCGACACATGGAAGCTGCTCAGCGCGCCAAGACTGAAATGGTGGAGCACAATCTGCGCCTGGTTATCTCGATTGCTAAGAAATACCAAAACCGTGGCCTCCTCTTCACCGACCTCATCCAAGAAGGTAACATGGGTCTAGTGAAAGCCGTCGAGAAGTTCGAGTATCGTCGTGGCTATAAGTTCTCAACCTACGCGACTTGGTGGATTCGCCAGGCTATCACCCGTTCCATCGCCGATCAGGCCCGCACCATCCGTATCCCGGTCCACATGATCGAGACGCTTAACAAGGTGATGCAGGTACAAAAGCAACTCACCCAAGAACTTGGCCATGAGCCTACGGCCGAAGAAGTTGCCTCGGAAATGCAAATGCCCGTCGATCGCGTCCAGCAAATCATGAAGATGGCACAGCAACCGATTTCACTACAATCGCCTGTGGGCGATGGCGAAGACACATCCTTGGGAGACTTTATCGAAGATAAGTCTGCCGAAAACCCGAGCGATACCGCCTCGAATCGTCTCTTACGTGATAAGATCGATAACGTGCTACACTCACTGGCCTCACGCGAAAAAGAAGTACTCGTCTTACGCTTCGGTCTCCTCGATGGCTACCCACGCACACTCGAAGAAGCTGGCCGTCACTTCAAAGTTACCCGCGAACGTATTCGTCAAATTGAAGCGAAAGCACTTCGCAAGATGCGCCACCCAACTCGGATGCGCCAACTTCAAGGCGACTTCGAAGGCGACCTCGATACTTCCGGTCCTGGCTTCGATCAATTCCGTAAAGACTTGGCTAGCTCCATTGGCGCTCCGCCAATGCCGCCTCCCAGCGAAGAAGCATGAACCGCTTCGTCCTGCTGACATTTCTCGCTGCACTGACCGGCTGTGAGAATATGTCGGTTGGGGTTGGTGTCGGCATTCCCATCGGCGGATCAGTATCCGTTGGTGGTTCTGTGTTTACGACCCCTGCGGGGCAGTCTGCGAATCGACGCGTGGGCGTAGTTCTGACGGATCAACCCATTTCAGTGCATCTTGAAGATG
>CAJBPJ010000107.1 GCA_903957465.1 uncultured Opitutia bacterium | reverse complement strand
CGGACCGCTGTCGGTTGTCTCGGCGAGACAACCCTACCGTAAATCATGCTCGCTGAGCCTACCGTTGGTGAGGCTTTGCGCTAATTAATCCCTCAAGGGCTGCGTTGTGTGCAACACCGAGACTCATTTCGAGCGTAGCCTCAGGGCGGGCGCTGGGACCGAGTGCAGCGATGCGAACTTTGGAGCGTGCGACCAACGCCTCCGCCCCGACCTTATCGCCTTTGGCGAGTAGAGCTGCGACAGCCGTACGTTGCGCGGCGAGTGTCTCAGCTTTGCCGGTGGCGGACTTGAAACAAATCTCCGTCAGGGAGATGGCTTCGGGGCTGTAATTATGTCCAGCGTCTTTCGGGTAGGTTGCGGCGTAGGCGAAGCCACCTGATTTGAGTTGCTGCTCAAATTGGCGTGCCCATTCGATGCGACCGAAGGGCGCCTGGGGAACAGATTTGTCGGTGTCGCGCTGTCCGCAGCTGATGACGAGTGGAATCGTCCGCGCCTCAGGATTGAGTTCGCCCCATTGTCCACCCGTTGCCCAAGTTCCTGCAGAGTGCGCGGCGCAACCTGCCACAAGTGTTGGGTATTTCTGAGTGAAGCGATGAACGAACTGAGCGCCGCCTGAGAAGCCAAAGAGAAAGACGCGAGGTTTGAAGCGCGATGTCTTACGCAGGTCCTCGATCAGCTTCACGAGTTGAGTATCGGAATCTTGAAGTAAGAGCTGGTACCCGTTGTTCGGAAAGCTTGGGCCAAGCACGTAGCAATCGCGCTGCTTTGTCCAAGAGGCGAGGCCCGCTGCACCATCTCCGTTGCCACCGTAGCCATGTACGCCGACCACCAGCCAGTAGTCGCGAGTGGGTATGACTTTGGACGGAGCATAGAGCCAGTAGTCCCGCCCCATGCTGTCCTTGCGAACAGCTACTGAGTCTGCCGCACTCGCGTTTTCGACGATGAAGAAGAAGCAGGCGATGAAGAGGAGTTCGCGAATCACTTTGCGGCGGCGGGAATCAGCGTCGTGCTCTGCTTCTGACCCTCGAGTAGTTTGTTGTGCAAGTGGAAGACAATCTCGGAGCCATCGGCCGAGAGTTCGCCGCTCATGATGGGAGGCGAGACCGGTCCGCGGGTCGGGTGGACGAGGCTGAGGTGCTTGATCTCGACGGTCTTACCGTTGATGCGCGGCTGGCCGATACCAATCTCGAGCGCGGGGAGTTTAGAGATGTCGACCGTTTTGCCGCCGTAGATTTCAATAAAGGCGGAGTGGCGGCCCCAGAAGGCGAGTGTGCGACCAGGGAACTTAAGTGAGGTAATGAAAGTGAATTGACCCGTTGCCTTATCGGTGACGAAGGCACCAACCCATGTCCATTCCTTGCCGTCTTTATCCTTCTCGTAAGTGAGTTTACGAAGCGAGTAGGTGTAAGTGCCCTCGCCCCAGGCGTAGGGACGACGGCCAGAGGCGAAATCCCCTTCATAGCCTGCTGCTTCAATTAGGCCGTTGGATGCAGGACGGACAAAAGAAGTATCGAGATCCTTGTTACCCCAGCGGGAGAAAATAGCTCCCTTGCCTTTGTGATAAGGCCCCGTCGGACTCTCTTCGCTGACAGCGTAGCCGCCGATGTTGGACTGGATACCGCCGTAGAACTTTGTGGCGTTTAACTCACCAATACCGATGGGGGCGATGTAGAGGTTTAGTTTCGATGGATCGACTTCACCCTTAACGCGAACATCGATGTCGAGCGACTGGAAGTCGGCGGTTGCTGGAATCTCCCACCAGAGGTTTATCATGTGCCAAGGCAGCTTGGGCAGGTTGTTTGCGTCGATCTTCGGCATCGCGGGCTCGACTCGGGTCGCTTTCACGACGGTGCGGGTCTCCGCCGATAGCGAGACGCCAGCTAGCATGAGGAGTACGGAGAGTAGGCGATACATGGTGTGAGAATACAGACAGCCGAATCGAAGACTGGTTTCCGCACAAATAAAAAGGCCCAGCGTTTAGCTGAGCCTTTGGGGTTAAGTTAAATTTCGACTTAGCGCTTCTTCCAGATGCGAAGCAATGCGTCGGCCATATCGGACGGCGTCTGCGCAACCTCGATGCCGCACTCGCGGAAGATGCGAATCTTCGCGTCAGCAGTGTCGTCTGCGCCACCAATGACAGCGCCGGCGTGGCCCATGCGCCGTCCAGCTGGGGCAGTGGCACCAGCGATGAAGCCTGCGACAGGCTTCTTACAGTTCGCCTTGATCCAGCGAGCAGCTTCGACCTCGGCGCTACCGCCAATTTCACCAATAAGAATAATAGCCTCGGTCTCAGGGTCTTCGTTAAAGAGTTTGATGACGTCGAGGTGCGAGGTGCCGTTGACAGGGTCGCCGCCAATACCAACGCAGGTCGACTGACCATGGCCCTTCGAAGTTAATTGCCAGACAGCT
>CAJBPJ010000106.1 GCA_903957465.1 uncultured Opitutia bacterium | reverse complement strand
TCTTGGCCTGAAGTTGCGCGGCGCAATTCTTCTTCGATTGCTGAAAGCTTGGCATCTAAATCATCAATGCGCGCAACAAAGACGGCTTCCGGCGTGGAAGGTGTTTGGCAGGCACCAAATTCACGCAATGTGTGATGCGAAAGAATGACGTGCTCGAGTCGCTCGCGCAAAGAAACTTCGAGTCCGACTTTTGTCGCATGCTCACGAACCATAAAAGCGCCTAAGACAAGGTGCCCATGTAAATTGCCAGCGCGCGTAAATGACGCCTTGGCCATTCCGGGCTCGAGGCGGGTGTATTCTTGAACCTTGCCGACGTCATGAAGGATGACACCTGCCAGCGCAAGGGATGCATCTACTTTCGGGTAAAGTGGGAGCAGCGCTGCTGCGACTTTTGCCATTCGCAAAGTATGTTCTAACAATCCATGGCGATAGGCATGGTGCATGCCGAGAGCAGCGACAGACTCACGGAAACGATCACCTTGATCGTTTAAGATAGACTCAACCGTCGAGCGAACACCGGCATGCGGAATCGTCGCAATGAGTGCCGCGAGCTCTCGCTCCATTACCTTTGGGTCCTGAAGGGAGACAGGGGTGAGCTTACCCATGAGCGCAGGATCCGATCGCTCTGCATCCGTTAAGGGGACCAAGGTCTCTGCTTTTAAATCTGCGCGACCATTATACTCGCCGACACTTCCGCCAACACGAACGATTGTGCCAGGCTTGAGGTTCGCCGCGGCGGCACGAATAGGCGAGTCAGACCAGACCTTGAACTTCACCTCATCTGAAGCATCAGCGAGTGAAACCTCTTGGTAAGTACCGCCCGTACGGGTGGGCTTCGAGGCTACATCCGTGACCGAACAAATCGATTCGAAGTGAGCGCCGACGCCAGCAGCTTTGGCTTCACGCAGGGTAAGAAGGGGTTCGGGCATGCCTCCGTGATAACAAACCCGTGGACAGAGGGAAGCGGGAACCCTTAAGTCTAGAGACTGTCTTTATAATGATGCCCAGCTCCGCGAAAGGAAATCGGCGCGACTTTATTCGTCGTAGTGCTTTCACAAGTGCTGGGCTACTCGCATTTCCCAGCCTAATCCCAGCCTCAGCCTTGGGCCTTGATGGTACCGTCGCCCCTAGTAACCGCATAGCCCTTGGCGCGGTAGGCTTTAATATGGGGATGACAAATCTGCGAAACCTCATGGGCGTTCGCGGAGTCGAAATTGTCGCCCTCTGTGACGTCGACAGCCAGATGCTGGCCAAAGGCGCAGCCGAAGCACCTAAAGCGAAAACCTTTCGCGATTGGCGTGAAATGTTTGCTGCGTCCAAATTAGACGCGGTCACCGCTTCCCTCCCCGACCATAGCCACGCAGCTTTTTCTATTTGGGCACTCAATCGTGGTGTGGACGTTTATGGCGAAAAGCCACTCGCACACCACCACGCCGAAAGTTTGGCGATCGTAGAGGCCGCTCATCGCAATGGGCGCATTTGGCAAACGGGATCCTGGCAGCGCTCAGTCAAAAACTTTCGTCGCGCGGTCGAACTCGTACGCAATGGGCGTATTGGTAAAATTCAAAAAGTAGAGGTCGGCGTTCCTAACGGCCTGGCAAATACCAAGAGTTACAAATCTGAAAACAGGGGAGCACCCGGACGCCCTCCCTCACAACTCGATTATGACCTGTGGATGGGGCCTGCCGAGAGTCGGCCCTACCACCCCAAGGAAAGTCACTATTTCTGGCGTTACAATTTACACTGGGGTACCGGCCAAGTCGGAAATTGGTTTACACACCATGGTGACATTGCGCTCTGGGGTTTGGATCTTGATAAGCCAAATCGCGGTCCCCGAGAAATTCGTACGACCGCAAGCTACGTGACGGATCCTGATAAGTGCTGGGATGTGCCTGCTGAATTCACTATCGATGCAGACCTTCCAGGAGGCATCGAATTGAAAACCTCCACAAAGACGCGCGAGGGCACTTGCTGGTATGGCGAAAAAGGATGGATTTACGTGAACCGCGGAAAGACGGAGGCATCGGATCCTAAGATACTTAATTCTACCAT
>CAJBPJ010000105.1 GCA_903957465.1 uncultured Opitutia bacterium | reverse complement strand
CGAAATCTTTGGTCCCTGCTCATTGGTTGTTTGGTGTGACAGTGCGGCCCAGCTTCGCGAAGTGCTCGCTGGCCTTGAGGGAAGCCTCACAGCAACACTGCATGCGACGGATGCTGAGCTTGCCGCCAATGCGGATCTCGTTGCGCAACTTGCCACTTTGGCTGGACGTGTCGTCTTCAATGGATTCCCCACAGGCGTCGAGGTCTCCCATGCGATTGTGCACGGCGGCCCATACCCATCACTCTCGGATGGTCGATCCACATCGGTTGGCTCAAATGCCATCTATCGCTTCACGCGCCTCGTTTGTTTCCAGTCGTTTGTCGACTCGGCTTTGCCCCTCGAACTGCAAGCGAGTAACCCATTGGGAATTTCGCGCAAAGTGGACGGGAAGACGGTTAATTAATTACTCTAGATAATCGATTCTGCTGTCCTGTGCTTGTTAACATGCGGCTACTTTTAATTTTAAGTACACTCACGCTCATTGCTTGTAAGCCATCAATGGCAGAGAGAGATGCGTTTTTGAAACCCGGAGCTGACAAGGGTGCTGGGCTGGATCCTCAGCAATTCTATCCACAAGGTCGCCGCATGGTTTATGCGGGGTACTCGGGACAAGCCTCGCTAGATTTAGCCAATGGCTTCACTGTCGTCGGCCCTGCGTATGGTGGTAATAACGAGCGGCAGGCAGCCAGCTGCGAGAAGGCTAAGCTCCCCTACATGCTTCAAGTAGGTGCCTTTGACGGTAATAGTAGTGGCAGTTGGGATACGGCTTCGAAGATTTCACTCGAGGAAGTTCGGGTGCGCGTAGCAGCGGTTGTGAAAAGTCATGAGACCTCCCAGTACCTGGTGATGTGGGCAGTACAGCCCGAAGAGCTTCGTCCGTGGCGTAAAAACGAAATGGATTACCTTAAGGTAGTTACCGATACGATTCGGGCAAACGACACAAAGCGTCGGCCAATTTTTCTTTATAACCCGAATCACCGTGATGCGAACTCTCTAGCAAACATTGCACCGCTGGTTGATGTCGTTGCGAAGGGTTGTTATGCCAATGGAGCTGGTCAAAAAGATAACCGAGCCTGGATTCGTTGGTCGATTGAGCAGATGCGTTTGGCGGCAGATAGGGCAGGCAAGGGGAAGACCGTTTTGAATATGCCCGAGCTTGCGCGCGATCCAGAGCCTGCAGACCTTGAATTGATTACGCCCTGGGTTCGGCATGATGTTTACCTTGGGATGATGTCCGGTGCAGATGGCATGTTGCTTTGGTCGCTGTTTCCGCGCAACGAAGTGAAGGCAACTTGGAAGGAGTGGTATACTGCCTATGTCCAATGTGGGCGTGAGTTGAACGGTGACCGTGCCTTAAGTCAGGTATTTCTATTTGGGGAAAAACGTAATGACCTAAAGGTTACGACGGTAGAAGACCGTCATGCATATCCTTTGGGCTCCTCCGTCCGTAATGCACTCGAGGCAAACACGACAAAAGCGGATGAAGGAAAAGTAGGCACACTGCACCCTTGGACGAAAGATGAGCGTGCTTACGGTGCGAATCGTTACCTCTTTATTTGTAATTCAGTTGGCATCCCGACAACGTTTCGTGTCACTGGCTTTCCTGCCCATGGCATTATTGCAGAGAGTGCTTTTGATGGAAAACCAGTCACCTTGCCGATCTCAGGTCAGCCTTTAGAGTTTAAACTCGGACCATGGGAAGTTTATGCAGTTAAACTGAGCGCAGCGCCTGTGTCTAAGTAAGTTTTATCCCGTCCGCTTTCACGAACTTTGAAGTTTTCTCGGGGTTATAACAGATGACCTTATGCGCTTAGCTTGTCTGATTCCACTTTGCTTTGCCCTAGTGCTGTCTGCGCAAACAAAACCCAATATTGTTTTGATTGTTGCGGACGACTTGGGGTGGGCGGGGGTGGGTTTTCATGCGAAGGCTATGACGACTCCGCGTTTGGACCGTTTGGCTAAGGAGGGCACGGAACTTGGTCGTTTCTATGTTTACCCTTTATGTAGTCCAACACGTGCTGCCTTACTGACAGGGCAGACGCCTCGACGTTTCAATATCGTCAGTGCGCTACATGGCCGAGCGCTTGGAGTGCCCGCAGGACTGCCCACACTGCCCGCAACACTTAAGGCAGCTGGCTACCGCACGTCGCTGATCGGAAAGTGGCATGTGGGTAAAGCGATGTCGCCGCAGCAAAGCGGATTCGAGCATTTCTACGGCTTTTTGAATGCAGAGATTGATTACAACACCCATACAGGAATGAGTGGTGCCGTCGACTGGCAGCGCGATGGTAAGACACTGAATGAAGAAGGCTATAGTACCTACTTAATGGCAGACGATGCTGTTCGACAGCTGAAGGCCCGGGATAAAACCAAACCATTTTTCCTACAGATTAACTTTAATGCGGCGCATACTCCGCTGTCTGCGCCCGCTGATATTCTCGCAAAGCATAAGTCAGAAGGGGAGAAGCTGGGCCTCTATAATGCGGTCGTGGAGGCAATGGACACGGGTATCGGTCGAGTGATTGATGCTTTAGATGCTGAGGGTCTTCGCGCAAATACCGTCGTTATATTTATTTCAGATAACGGGGCTGCTCCGCGGCTAGGTGGGAGTAATTTGCCTTTGCGTTCGGGGAAGGACACTATCTTTGAAGGAGGTATTCGTACGCCAGCAATTGTCCGCTGGCCAGGCAAGGTAGCGGCAGGGGCTGTTTTAGCTCAGCCCATCTCCGTTCAGGACCTTTACGCAACCATCACGGCGATTGCGGGTACAGCGCCCCCATCCGGTGCGCGCATTGATGGTGTGAATCAATGGCCTGCCATTCTTGGTAACAAGTTGATACCGCGTGAGCCATTTATCGTAGCGTCTTACGACATCGCCTTGGTTGATGGTGACTGGAAACTCATTGAACTTCAGGCAGGTGAGCGCCTGTTGTATAACTTGAAAGATGATCCTTCGGAGGCATCTAACTTGGCTAAATCTAAGCCAGAGATGCTGGCTCGCTTAGGGGCTAAGTTAGACGTCTTAAAGAAAGACTTACCCGCAGCGCCCATTCGGACAGCTGGGCCTGGTAGTGGTGGTTCCTCTGGATCCGGTGCAGGTTCTGGGCGAGGACCCCAAAAGCGTTAGTCTTTGTCGACCTACCTTTCTCCTTTCGATTTTCGCAGAGGTTGGTAGGCTCTTAAAAGCTACCTATGGCGCGCTGTATTCCTGAGGTTGTACACGAAAGTCAGCGCCAACGAGGCGAGGCTGATTTTTTGCAACGTTTGCGCACGGAGCTTTCGGATGAATGGATTGTTTTACATTCACTGAATCTTGGTGCGGGCGAGCGCCGGGGCGAGTTGGAGGCGGACTTCGTTTTGCTGCATGCTCGCGGTCGGCTGACGCTTGAGCTCAAGGGTGGCACCATTACCTGCGAAGAAGGCACATGGTACTCCCGTAATCCAAATGGCCGTTTCCGAATCAAGCCGCCGTTTCATCAAGCAAAAACAAATGCACATGAAGTGCACGAGCATCTTAAGAGAATCTTTGGTAAAGACTCCGCTGAAGCCGGAGCGCCTTATACCCACGCCGTTATCTTTCCGAGTTGCGACTTTGACGCCCCGAGCATCGAAGCGCCGCGAGATCGTACCTTCGATCGGCGCGTTCTTTCGGCAGCACTCGATAAAGTTATTCCGCCCCTGCTAGCGATTGCCGAAGCCCAACTCGTAGCGCGTAAACCAGGAAGCGTCCTACCGCCACCTCTGGACCAGAGTCAATTAGCCGCCTGTCTTCAAGTTCTACGACCTGATTTAAGACTTATACCGAATCTCAACGCATCCGAGTTCGATGCTCACTTGGCGCGCCTGTCTGCAGAACAGCTAGCGGTCTTTCAGTTGATTGAAGGAAACTCGCGACTGCGTGTCACCGGCGGTGCTGGCACGGGTAAGACATTAATCGCCTTAGAAGCCTGTCGTCGCGAGCATGCGAGTCGTCCGCAGGCAAAGATTGGCCTCGTTTGTTTTAATCGCTTTCTTGGTGCGCACTTAGCCCGACGTATCGAGACGGAAGGGCTGCAACATGCAATCGAGGCGGGCACACTCTTTTTGCATATCGACCGATTGCTGGGTTTGCCACCTGTGCCTGCCGGATCGCCGCATGCCGCATATGTTGAGCGAATGGAAGCAGCCGTGAGGGCTGCCGAAGCTTTACCTGAAGACCAAAAGTTTGATCTCTTGGTCGTGGATGAAGGCCAAGACCAGGATATGCGCGGGTCCCCCAATACATTGCGTGTGCTCAATGGGCTTTTAAAAGGCGGCTTTGCCCTAGGTCGGTGGCGGTGGTTTGAAGATGCGAATCAAACCCTTAATTTCTCTCCTAAAAAACCCGAGCCGCATCCCATCGCAGATGGCGTTTTGTCTGTTTTAGATTCTGCAGCGACCGCTCACTTGCAGCGCAATTGGCGCAATACTGAATCCGTCGCTGAGGCCTTTGCGCGCATTGTGCAACTTCCGCGTACGCCCGCTTCAGGTTTTCCAGGCCCGGGCGTAGCCGCTGCCAAAGCCATGAAGGGGCAAGAGTTAGAAGTACTAAACGCGCTGTTAGAAAAAGTTGTCTTACCCAAGCACGCACCTGAAGAAGTTGTTATTTTGAGTCTTCGGGGTGCAGGATTAGAGTCTTACAAAGAGTGTCAGAGTTTAGGCGGTTTAAAGCGCGTGGAGTTTGATCCGCTGATTTCTCCAAAACCTGGTGAGATACGTACCACGACTTTTGCGAAGTTCAAAGGCATGGAGTCACATGCAGTCGTCTTGGTTGATGTTGAACGCATTGAAGAGGTGCGCGACCGGCGCTGCCTTTATGTAGGAATGTCGCGGGCAAAATACGCACTCTACGTCATAGCGACCCCAGAGGTTTATCAGACGATTGTAGAGGCTTTGAGCGCTCCAGTGGGGTCTCAGGTTGTCTAAAAAATAAGAGGTTTAAGGGCAGTGCGGGCCTTCAGGGCCTTTGTTTTAGGCACTTTTGCCTATAGAGCTCACCCGTGTCATTATAATCCGAGCGACTTGACCCAGCCGTCTAGGTATGTCAGTGTACTTCGGTTGGCTCAACTATGCCCCTGCGATACACGCCGAGCCAACACCCCCACAACCTCCAACACACGCAACCACCGGACCCCTGTCCAGTTACACGTCTAAACTTCACCGCCCTCGCAGCCACTCAACTGGCTGTTAACTCCCGGTAAGCGAACGTGCTGCGTGCCCTCTCTGTCGAGACTCGACAGAGAATCTGCCTGCGGCATTTCGCGTCCACTACGGACATGTCAACGACGACTCGTTACCGGCAGACCAAGGAGTACCTTGAAGTGCTGCGTGTGCTTATAAACAGCGAGGATGGGCACGTCGTGCGCCACCCCGATCAGGCGCATTCGCCTTATTGGCAAGCCGCAGACTTGCAGGTGATCCCAAATGAATCTTTTGAGCACGTGGATGCATTTGCCGCCCATCAGTTGCTTATCTTTACCCCGCATGCGGAAACTTTGAGCTGGATGCTCTATATGTTACGCGATGCGTTTAGTGATTATTTAACACCCGACAATAAATCACTCATCTACAGTCAGTGGGGTGTCGCTCTGAAATGTGCGCAAGCTAGCCATCACGAATCCAGTGCAACGGGAATGCAATCTGCACTTTTGGATGCTGCAGATCTTGCCCTTGAGGCTTTTTTAGAGGCAGAGCAAAAGTGCCGTCGTCGTAAACGTGGATGAAATGAATAGGCTTTCAGTGAGTCAGACGCCTGTTATGTTTTGGGTATGCGCTTTTTCTACCTTCTGTTCTGTGTGCTGCAGACCTTAAGTGCAGCAGAACCTACCCAAGCTGGACGTAAGATTGATATCACGCTCGCCTCAGATTTTAAAGCTCAGCCGGCCGACGTAAAGGCGGTGCTCCATTCTACGGCTGAAGCTATATGGCAGCATTGTCCGCATACGGAGTGGAGGGTGCCGGGCTTTGAGGTCTATCACAGTCCTGACTACCCCATCGCGGTATTTGAT
>CAJBPJ010000104.1 GCA_903957465.1 uncultured Opitutia bacterium | reverse complement strand
TGGGCATCCCGCCCAGCACAACGCGGGTCAAACCGCACCCAAAACACACATGAAACAACAACACTCGGTGACGATCGAAGAATTCGGTATCACCATCAGTACAGGTAGCATTGGCCGATTGGCTAATGGTGCTGTCACCATCCGTAAGGGCGATACCACGCTCTTCGTTTCCGCCACCGCCGCCGAAGACCTTCGCTCACCCGACCAGGACTTCTTCCCTCTGACAGTTGACTACCGCGAAAAGTTTGCCGCAGCCGGCCGCTTCCCTGGTAGCTACTTCCGTCGCGAAGCTAAACCGAGCGACAAGGAAGTCATTACCTCCCGTCTTTGCGACCGCCCCCTGCGCCCCCTCTTCCCTGAGGGCTTCTTGAATGAAGTGCAGGTTATTGGCCTCGTGCTTTCGGCTGACCAATCCAACGACCCTGACGCGCTCATGGTGACGGCTGCTTCGGCTGCGCTCCTTTGCTCCGACATTCCTTGGAACGGCCCGATTGCTGGCATCCGCCTCGGTCGCGTTGGTGGACAGTTCGTCGTCAATCCTACCCACGAGCAGATGTATGAGTCCGACTTGGACCTCATCTACGTTGGTAACGAAAACGACATGATGATGATCGAAGGCTCTGCTGACCAAATCAGCGATGCCGACTTCGTCGCCGCACTTGAATACTCCCAAAAAGCTATTCAGCCCCTCATCCGTGCACAGCGCGAACTCGCTGCAAAAGTTGGTAAGACAAAGCGCACGTACCCGCTCGTCACCGTCGACGCCAAGGCTCTCGCTATCTGCGAGCGCGTTTCGGCTGAAGGCGAACAGCTCCAAAAGGCTATCTTCCTAGAATCCAAAGCTGCTCGCGGTAATGCCGTGAAAGCTGTGATCGAGAAGGCTAAGGCTGCTTGTAAGGCTGAGCTCGGTGAAACCTTCGATACTCGCAACGTCAAGATGGCGTTCGAGAAACTCCAAGAGAAGGTCTACCGCAATGCCATCATCCAGTCTGGCAAGCGTGCCGACGGTCGTGCCCCTGCTGACCTCCGCAAGATTAGCTGCGCTACCGACGTGCTTCCACGCGTTCACGGCTCAGCGCTCTTCCAACGCGGTGAGACCCAAGGTCTCGTACTCGCAACCCTCGGCACTTCCAAGGATGCCCAGGAAATCGATGCGATCACCGGTGGTCCCAAGACCCGTTCGTTCCTCTTGCACTATAACTTCCCTCCGTTCTCCGTTGGTGAGACAGGGCGTTTTGGTATGACCAGCCGTCGCGAGACGGGTCACGGTAACCTCGCAGAGCGCGCATTGCTCTCGGTGCTACCTTCCGAACAGGACTTCCCTTATTCCATCCGTCTCGTTTCCGAGATTATGGAATCCAACGGTTCCACTTCCATGGCTTCGGTCTGTGGTGGTACCTTGGCTCTGATGGACGCTGGCGTCCCGATCAAGCTCCCCGTCGCAGGTATCTCCTGTGGTCTCGTCACGGACGAGCAGGGTGGCAAGATTGCCCGCCACAAAGTCCTCACCGATATCATCGGCGCCGAAGACCATTTCGGTGACATGGACTTCAAGATCTGCGGTACGCGCGAAGGCATCACTGCCTTCCAGCTCGACCTCAAGATCCACGGTCTCCCCATCGCGATTGCCAAAGAGTCGATCATCCAGAACAAGGCCGCGCGTGAAGCGATCTTGACCATCATGGAAGCGGCGATGCCGACCTTCCGTGCTGAACTCAAGGAACACACTCCACGTACCCCACCGTATCAAGATTCCGTCCGACAAGATCGGCGCGCTTATTGGTCCAGGTGGTAAGAATATCAAACGCATCACCGAGTATACCGGTTGCCAAATTGATATCGACCAAGACGACTCCGGTTGGGTCACCATCTTTGCAATCGATGCAGAGAAGCTCGCCCGCGCTGTCAATGAAGTGAACCTGATTTCGGCTCAAATCGAAATCGAGAAAACTTATAAAGGCATCGTGCGCTCCGTGAAAGAATTCGGCGTATTCGTCGAATGTCTTCCTGGCCAAGAAGGCCTCGTCCACGTTTCCGAACTGGCTGACTTCCGCGTGAACAACGTCGAAGACGTCTGCAAGTTGGGCGACGAGATGATCGTCAAGTGTGTCGGCATCGATGACAAGGGTCGCGTGCGCCTCTCCCGTCGTGCAGCTATTGCCGAGAAGGAAGGTCGCGAATACACCCCTGCGCCTAAGCCTTCGTTTGGCGGAGGAGACCGTCCCCGTGGCGGCGACCGCCATCACCACTCGCGTGACCGTGGGCCTTCCCCGTCAGGCGATCAGGGCTAAGCAAAGCTTCGCTGACTAAACAGAACCCCGGCAAACGCCGGGGTTCTTTGTTTATGCATTCCTCGGTGATTTTCATGCGGAGGACGGCTTTTATCGGATGTCGTTGCTAAGCGCCTTGCGCAGTTCCTAGAGGGTGCCCTAATAAAAGGTCATGGGTCTTATTGATGGCAATGCGATCGCTCAGCAGGTCTTAACCGAGGTTAAGGCTGAAGTGGCTAAACTTGCCCCGACTATCCCGCACGTCGCTTTCGTACGCGTAGGTGAAGACCCTGCATCGGTTTCGTATGTGACTAAAAAGCAGAAGACCGCAGACGAAGTTGGCATGCGTGCTTCCCTCAAAGTTTTCCCTGAGAATGTTTCACTCGCGGAGCTCTATGCTCACCTCGATGCGCTCAATGCGGACCCCGATGTTCATGGAATTTTAATTCAGGCACCCTTGCCCAAGCATTTGCCAGAGACCGAAGTCTTTAATCGCGTGAGCCCCGCCAAGGATGTCGACGGATTTGGCACGCAATCGATTGGACGTCTCGTCCAAGAGCTCCCAGGTGCTTTTGCGGCGTGTACGCCACGTGGCGTCATTGAGTTGCTTCGTCGGTCGGGTGTGCAGACTGCGGGCAAGCATGCGGTCGTCGTCGGTCGCTCACTCATTGTCGGTAAGCCGGCAGCACTTTTACTCATCGCGAAGGGTTGCGACTGCACGGTGACGATTGCGCACTCACGCACCGCCGACTTGGCTGCGATTACGCGTCAAGCCGACATCCTAATCGCTGCCATTGGTAAGCCGCATTTCATCAAGGCAGATATGGTTAAGCCCGGTGCCGTTGTGATTGATGTGGGTATTAACCGTGTGGCTGATGCTACCAAAAAGACGGGCTACCGTATTGTGGGCGATGTCGATTTCGATGCCGTTGCGCCGCTGGCTGCAGCCATCACGCCTGTTCCGGGTGGTGTGGGTCCCATGACGGTTGCCATGTTGATGCGTAACACCCTCGACGCTTGTTTGCGTATACGAAACCATGGCTGAGGCACCTCCGCCGATTCCCTTGAAGCCTGCCGGCTTTGGGTGGCGTTCGTTAGCTTTCTTAGCGGACTGTTTGCCGCTCTGTTTTGTGGCTCAGTATCTCGCGGATCGCACTGCGGGTGTCGAAGCGCTTGCCGGGCGTACAGCGCTTGAGGCTTGGGTTAATAAAGCCTGGCAGGCTTACCTGAAAGTCGCGCAGACAGGAAATGCTGACCCTTTTCTGAAGGTGCTCGAGGTTCCGCCCGAAGCCGTGGGCGACTGGTTTGTGCATGCGGGTATTGTTTCGATGCTCACGTTTACTTTGGGATTAGGACTCCAGGAGATTTTCTTTGAAGGCCGTACACTGGGCAAAGCTATCGTGAACTTACGCGTCATTGATGTACGTACGGGTGAACCGCCCACGTTTGCCGGTTGTATTTTACGCTCAGCATGGAAAGCGATGTTCCTTTGGTTCCCGAGTCCGATTATCGGGATTCTTTCGCTGGTTAATTTCCACCTCCCGCTATTCCGTCGCGATAACCGCGCCATCCACGATCTCACAACGTTTACGCAGGTGGTCGATGGACGAGCAAGTCGCTGAGCGACTTGCTCGTCCATCGAGCAGGAAGCTGGAAGGGGCATGCTGGAAGGAGCTGCTGCCAGCGAGAAGTAGGAAGCAGGAAGCAGGAAGGAGCAAAACGTAGACTAAAGACTAAAGGCTAAAGGCTAACCAGGTTAGCGGTGTTAGCGGTGTTAGCGGTATTAGCGGTGGTAGCTGAGTGGCAGAATATCTGCCTAAGGATTCTACGAATCGCCTAAAGCTCGGGCAAAGCCCGAGCGCCTAAAGCCCAGTCAAACTGGGCGCCGAATGGTTCGAATTACTTTAGCCGGTTGGCATCAGCAGAGCATCAGTCTTTTGGAATTAGGCTTTAGTCGCTCAGCTTAGCTGAGCTTTAGGCGCTCGCGAAGCGAGCATTAGGCGACCCTTCGGATCTTTAGTCGCTCGGCTCTGCCGAGCTTTAGTCCTTAGTCTCGATTTTGAAGGCGCTTACTGGACTTCAAAAATCGAGGCTATTTCCTTCTGCGAGAGCTGACGGCAGTCGCCCGGTGGCATCTTGCGGAGGACGAGTCCACCGACTTGGAAGCGGCGGAGCACTTTGACGTGGAATCCAAAAATTTCGAGCAGTCGGCGGATTTCCCGCTTACGGCCTTGATTGAGGTGAATTTCGATACGCTCGGCTACGCTCGGGTCTTGGATGACTTTCGTGAAGCGTAAGAGTTCATCTTCATCTTTGGCGCCTTTGAGAAGTTTCGGGGTGAGCAGTGGGTCGTAAGCACGGTTGAGCGTGACCTCGTAGCGTTTCACAATGCCACCCGATGGGTGCATGATCTTGTTCGCGAGGATACCGTCGTTGGTAATAATGAGTAAACCTTCTGAATCTTTATCCAGACGGCCGACGCAAAACAGGCGCTGCGTATTGAAGGGTGGGGGTACTAATTCAAAAACTGTCTGGCCGCCAAACTCATCGAGGTTGGTGCAAAGGTAGCCACGTGGCTTGTTCATGAGCAGTACCACGTGTTTGGCGATTTCACCGATGACCTTGCGGCCGACCTTAACCACATCTTTGCCAGGAGTGACGGGTTGGCCGACTTCCGCAGGACGGCCGTTAACAGTCACACGGCCTTCTGCAACGAGGCGCTCGGCTTCACGGCGGGAGCAGGCCCCCGCTTGGGCGAGGTACTTCTGGATGCGCATGGGCGCGTCTTCGGTCATAGACAATGAGGGTGGACTAGAATGGGCTAGAGGAGCGAGGCGATT
>CAJBPJ010000103.1 GCA_903957465.1 uncultured Opitutia bacterium | reverse complement strand
GACTCCCGTTGACCCAGTCCCTAATCCGACTCCCGTTGACCCAGTCCCTAATCCGACTCCCGTTGACCCAGTCCCTATTCCGACTCCCGTTGAACCAACTCCCGTCAACCCAGTTCCGAATCCGAATCCGGTTAGGCCAGTCCCTAATCCGAATCCACTGCCAGGGAAGGAGCAATCGAAGGAAGAAAATGAGAAACCAAACAAGGTCGAGGAGACTGGTAAAGGGACTATGAAGGGCTCTGAACCTCAACAAGGCGGACAGGGAGGGGCGGAAAAGCCTCCTGAACCTGCCACCCCTCGGACTATCAAACCCATTGATGACTTACGCAATCGAGTCTTAAACGCGCCACAGATTGCTGTCACCAGGGAGACTGTGACGGAGGACGGAAAGTCTCAGGAACTGGAGTTCATCGCCAGTGCATCCGCCGGAACACGTATCGACAAGGTGTCGATTGACGGTGAAGACGTCGTCGTTTCGCCAGATGGTCGGTTCAAGAAACTTTTGGTTTCCGGAAAACACGACATTCGCGTCGACTATGGTTCCACGAGCCAAAATATCCACGAAAGCGTGAATATTCCGCTCACGGTGGATGCTGATAAGGTGATTAAGCCCAAGAATAGCCTTGGGCCCGCCATTAAGGTTCCGAACGAAGGTCAGGGAGCTCCTTCCGCGCCCGAACCTGTGCCTGCGCCGCAACCACAAACATCCGACAAAAACGACAAGAAACTCGCATGAAACAAGATAAGCCCATTTATTGCATCAAGTCGCTTCACGGTCGTGTTGAGAAAGAAGGCGATTTCGCTGCCATTGTTGGTTGGCTGCGTGAGAACCGCATCAACTCGGACGATGACCTGCGCCGCTTGGGCTATGCAGTCTTCGAGAAGGATGAACTCTGGGCTAGAGTGAAGGATTTCCCGGAATTTAACCTCTCAGACCGCGAAGGCCGACAGGCACTCATCAAGGCTGGTAAACAAGCAAATCTTAGCAAGTGGTTCGGCGTAGTCGCCCTTGCCGTTGGATGCGGGCTTATTGCCTGGAACCAAGCGTGGCCTCGCTATGTCGAGAGCGCGAAGGTGGCTGACTCAGAGCAAAGGGCTGAAGACGCCAAAGTTGCGGCTGACCAGGTTATGTCTGCGGCAGATGCGGCGATGAAAGAAGCCGTTAGGATTAAGGTTGCTGCTAAAAAAGTCGAAGACGACTCCAGGAAAATAGTCGCTGAACTAACCGTTGAACTTAACAAAGCTAAAGTTGATAGAAGTATGGCCATAAGGGATCGCGACGCTACGCAGGCTGAAAAGGATCGTGCGCTTGCTACTGTGGCTGAGCAAATCAGCTCAGCAACCGCCACACTTGCCAAGAAGCTAAACGCAGAGGTGGACGAGAAAAAGAAGTTGGCCATGCAACTTGCCGAAATCAGAGAGAAGTTACCCTTGGCATGTCTTTATAGTTGGACGCCGGCCCTTTTTGGACGCGATGCCTACGAGTTTGGTTACTTTAACCATTCCAATGAGACTCTGAATGTTAGGTTTAAGATTACGCGAGCGGATGGTTCGGTGCTCGAGAGATCCTTTAAGATTCCTCCCGGCGAATGGTCGAAGCTCGATATTGACGGGTACCGATTTCACGAAGGTGATCTCGTCACCCTTGTGCCTATGGATGAGTTTGCCTCTCGTTTTAAGGCGGTTGCTTACATTTGTCCGAAAGATAAGGTTAAATAGGCTTAGGTATGCTGGAGCGTTTCCTCAAAGCCCAAGATAAGACCTATGCTGGAGTAACAGCGGAGCTGAAGGCGGGCCGGAAGCGGGGCCATTGGATTTGGTGGGTGTTTCCGCAGATGCGTGGCTTGGGTACGTCGGAGTATTCGGTGTTCTATGGCATCGTGGATGAAGCTGAGGCGTTGGCCTACCTGCAGCATCCCGTCCTGGGCGCCCGTTACCGCGAATGCGTCTCCGTCGTCCACGGGCATCTCTGTCAGGGCAGGGTGGACCCGTTGACGCTCATGGGCAGTGAGGTTGACGTGATGAAACTGCGGTCGTCCTTGGGTCTATTCTTGAAGGCCTCTGGGAAGGACGAGAACTTCCACGAGTTCCGCACCCAAGCGCAGGCTATCCTGCCTTTGCTGCCTAACCGATAATCACACGACACCGGGTCAGCGTTTGCGGTTAT
>CAJBPJ010000102.1 GCA_903957465.1 uncultured Opitutia bacterium | reverse complement strand
TTGGCGTGCTCGTTCAGCCATTTGTCCGTGACGGTGTAAGAAAAGGTAGGCATACGCTTGTCGATTAAACCGTCCCACGCGCCCGCGGATTTGGTAGAGCTGCGCCAGGCCAAGTCGATCGGCGCCTTCGAGAATCAAGGTGTTGCAGTTGGGGATATCCAAGCCGGTTTCAATAATCGTCGTGCAGACAAGAACGTCGTGATTGCCGGCAACAAAATCTGCCATGACCGCTTCAAGTTCTCCGCTCCCCATTTGTCCGTGACCAACGGAAATCCGTGCCTTGGGCACAAGTTGTCGAATGCGTGCAGCCGTTGACTCAATCGTTTCGATTCGGTTATGGAGGTAAAATACTTGGCCGCCGCGTGCGAGCTCGGCGCGGATTGCATCGCGCACGAGATTTTCGTCATACGAACGTACTAAGGTCCGGATGGGTAGGCGTTCGCGCGGGGCTGTTTCAATGACGCTTAAGTCGCGTGCGCCGACGAGCGCTAGATACAGTGTGCGCGGGATCGGTGTCGCACTCATTGCAATGACGTCCACTTCCATTCTTAAGCGCTTAAGTTGTTCTTTGTGACGAACACCAAAGCGGTGCTCCTCATCGACAACCACTAAGCCTAATTTAGCAAAAGAGGTGCCTTCGCTGAGTAGTGCATGGGTGCCGACGACGACATCGACCGTGCCGGCTTTCGCACGCTCACGCGTTGCCGTGCGTTGCGTGGCTGTGCGGTAAGAGCTGAGTAGTTCAACAGATATTGGCCACCGGGCCATGCGCTCTCGGAATGTTTCGTGTAACTGCTGGGCAAGAACCGTCGTCGGAGCGAGCACGGCCACTTGTCGGCCTCCGAGTAAACATTTAAAGGCTGCCCGAAGTGCGACCTCGGTTTTTCCAAATCCCACGTCGCCACAAATAAGACGATCCATGGGCGAGGCTCGCTCGAGGTCATTTTTAGTTTCGGCAATTGCTCGAGTCTGATCAGGCGTTTCGCGATGTGGAAAGGAACGTTCAAACTCGCCCATCCAAGGATTTTCTTCATCGCGCGGGTGTGAGATGCCCGGTCGTGTGGTGCGGGCGGCTTGCACGGAGAGTAGTTCGGCGGCGAGATCCAGCGTGGCGTGTTCAGCGGCTTTCCGCGTACGCTCCCATCCATTGCCGCCGAGCTTCGAAAGACGCGGAGTTATCCGCCCCATACCGACATAGCGTGATAGTAGATGCGACTCGCGGAGTGCGAGGTGGAGCATGGCTTTATCGGCGAACTCTAGGGATAGAAATTCTTGAGGCCGGCCTTCGACTTCAAATGTGCGGATGCCGCGAAAAAGACAGATGCCTTGAGTTGCGTGCACGAGTGCGTCGCCTTCGACGAGTTCCGAGAAATCTAAAAGATGTCCAACTTGTGAACGTTGAGCGGTACGACGACGCGGAAGCGATGCCAGCGTCCGTCTTCGTCGCGCGAACAGTTCGCGTTCTGTTAATAAAACTAATCCATTGGCTAAGGGGCCTGGAAGTTGATTGGGTTCAACCAGTGAGCCTGCGGAAATGCGCGCGAGGCAAATCTGTGCTTTGAATCCGCGAATTTCAGTGGCGTCAGCGCTCGCACGCTCCTTGGCGCCTTCTGTATCGACTGCAATGATGACCGTGCGGCCATCCCTGGCGCGACTGGCAGCTGCGCGTAACACCGCTGCACGCGTCAGTGAGGTATCTGCGGCGCCCGTGCCGACCATGAGATCTTCCGCAGATGTGATTGGGCAGGGTTCGCTTTTTAATCCAGCCAATGTGGTATCGGTTTCCTCGATGGCTAAAAGGCTTATGCCGCCTTTAAGTGCTTCCGCGATTGCGGGATGCTCTGCAGTGCCACCGGTAGCAACAATCAAGGTATCGGCAGGTAAATGGTCAATCAGTCGGCCTGATGAAATTTGACTACCGAGTCCTAGGATTACCAAAGCGGCACTTTCATTTTCGCTTCGCTGGGTCGCTGGATCGAACGTGCGCACGGATTCAACGGTGTCGCCAAAACAATCAACCCGCGAAGGTTCGGTCGCATTCAGCGGGTAAACGTCTAAGATTCCTCCGCGAATAGCATACTCACCTGGACGTTCGCAGAGTGCTTCTGATGTATAGCCGATCGCAGCGAGCCGCTCAGCAATTTTTTGTAAATTAACTTTGTCGCCGATAGAGATACTAACTTCGCGTTCTGCCAACTCTTGCGCGGCAGGTGCAGCGCGCAACAAGGCGCCTGGAGAACAGGCAAGTAGTAGTGGGTGCTTGCTGTCATGTTTGCCGTGACGAAGTTCGGCGAGTGCCCCGAGTAGATCGCACTCGGCATCAAAGCTATCGGTTGCAACGTCTGCCTCGCTAACGGCACGTGCCGTAGGTTTGGCTTCGGTTAAAATTTGCAACAAGAGGCCTGTTTCTTCGGCTAAGGTTTCAGCTGCACCGAGGTTTGTGGCCAAGCAAACGATAATCTTTCGGTCTGTCGCATGGGCACAGGCGACCACAGGTGCGGCATGGGGGGAGGCACCCGTTAAACAGAGACGAAGAGCTGGTGGACGTGCCACGTGAACCAAGAGGTGTTAAGGGGTTTTCACTTTCACACAAACCCCCAATAGAACTATCGGCGACTCACTTATCCCATTCTAATGGGAAAAGGGCGTTCGGCTGTGTTTGCGCTCTGAGAATTTGTCGTGCCTTAGCGATAGCAGGGGCATTCTGTGCGGCGATGTCTTGGGTTTCATACGGGTCGCTCGAGATTGCATAAACTTCCCAATCTCCCGGCACTTTGCTCAAAAGATTTCGACGAACAATTTTCAAGTTGCCCATACGCACGGCGACTTGGCCACCGTACTCTGGATAAACCCAAATCATCGGAAGCCGCGGTCCAGTCAGTGGTGTCCCTTTAATAACCGACCAAAGATTTTGACCATCGAGACCTTTGGGAATGGCGACCCCGCTGGCTGCACAGAGGGTCGGATACCAGTCTGCGAAATAACTCGGCGTTTCGTTGACGGTTCCCGCTTTGACCTCTTTCGGCCAACGCACAATCAAGGGAACACGTAAGCCGCCTTCATAAACGCTACCCTTAAGGCCGCGTAAGCCGGCTACAGAATTAAAGAAAGTCGCATCGACGCCACCAATACCAAAGGTGTTTGTTGTTTGCTTTGCATCTTTTTTGGCGAAGGGCCCGTGAGTGGTACCGTTGTCTGAAGTGAAGACAATGAGGGTGTCATCTAAAATTCCTGCCTGTTCGAGGGCCGTGCGAACTCGACCAACGTGTCGATCCAGCTCCGAAATTATGGCGGCATAAGCTGCGCGTGGACGAGGGTGGGGCGTATACCCGTTTTCACCGCGGTACGGAACAGGATCCCATTCTTTGGGATACGCATCGACTGCTGCAATTGGCGGTTGGAGTGCGGCGTGGGGTTCAGTCAGCGGAAGGTAGAGGAAGAAAGGCTTACTTTTGTTTCTCTCAATAAACTGAACCGCCTCTTCCACGATGACGGTCGAGGCGTGCACTTTGCCCGTCCATTTTTCCGCGCTTACTTCACCTTTGGGCTGAGTGCCGTGTCCAGGTATAGGCTTTTCGTTGAGCGGAACTTGTGTCGCGTTGCGCCAAAGATGACTCGGGTAATAGGAGTGAGCTTCGGCTTGGCAGTTGTAACCAAAGAATAAATCGAAGCCGTGTAGGTTGGGGTCTCCACTCGAACCGACAGCACCAAGACCCCATTTGCCCATGGCACCTGTGGCGAACCCTGCTTGGCGGAGCGTTTGCGCTAAGGTTACTGTTTCGCGAGCAATCGGGTGCTGACCTTCCTTAAATTCAGGAAAGCTAACCTTGGCCTGACGATTTCCTCGAATTTCGGCATGACCGAGGTGTTTGCCTGTTAGCAGGACGCAACGTGCGGGTGCGCATACCGGTGCACCTGAATAATGTTGAGTGAAGCGCGTGCCTTCTGCCGCTAAGCGGTCGATGTTCGGCGTTTTAATTTTTGTTTGTCCGTAACAACCCAATTCGCCGTAGCCGAGGTCATCCGCGAGAATGAAGACAATATTCCGCGGGCGCGCTGGCTCGGTCGATTCGGCAGCGAACAACGTACTAACCGCGAGGGTAAGTAAGGTTAGTAAACGACGCATAGGGCTATCCCATTGTCGATAGGTACAAAAGCAATCCTCAAGGAATTAGCATCCGTATGCTTAGCGCGGGCTGTCGAAGGTAAGTCTCAATACTTCGAGAAGACTGTCTTTGGCTGGGGCATCTTGGGTAAGCTCCCAGACCATGATACCGCCAATTGCACGCTGAAGTACGAGGTCAGCTTTACGCCTCATCGTCACCGGACCATTAAATGCGAGACCGGCCACTTCGTCTTGGTCGGGTTTTAGTTTATAGCGAAGGATGATTTCGCGATACGG
>CAJBPJ010000101.1 GCA_903957465.1 uncultured Opitutia bacterium | reverse complement strand
GGTGCAATCGACACTCAGAATAGCCGATGGACGCAGCCAGGGTCACTGGTAGCTAATGGTCCTTTCACCCTAGAGTCATGGGAAGTTGCCCGTCGTATTGTTGTGCGCAAAAATCCGAAGTACTGGGATGCGGCTAATGTCTCACTCAACGCGGTTGAGTTTCGTGCGATGACCGATCTCTTTGCGGAAGAGCGAGCCTTCCGTGGTGGCGAATTACACATCACCGGCGCAGTGCCGCCTTATAAGGTCCGTAAATTGATTGAGGCGAATGATACGACACTACGTCTCGATACATTCCTTTCTACATCTTTCATTCGTGTTAACACTCAGGTTAAAGATAACCCAGCCGTCGCGAAAGTGTTGAGCGATGTTCGGGTACGTCAGGCCTTAGGTATGGCGCTTGACCGGAAGATGATGGCGGAAAAGGTTCTGCGTGCAGGTGAAGAGCCAGCCCTTGGAATCACCCCTCCTGGTACAGGTGGTTATACCTGCCGTGCGCGTTGGAGCCAAGATACCGATGCTGCCCGGAAGTTGCTTGCTGAGGCTGGCTATCCCGGTGGACGTGGCATGCCGACTTTAGAGTACCTTTATAATACCTCCGAGGGCTCCATGATTTCAGCCCAAGCCTATCAAGAGATGTGGAGAAGGCAGCTGGGCATCGAGGTGGTGCTACGTAACCAAGAATGGAAGGTGTACCTTCAAAGTTTAAACAAGGGTGAGTACCAGCTTGCCCGCTCGGCATGGACAGGGGACTACAACGACCCCAATACATTTTTAGAAATGTTCACCACGGGTAATGAAATGAATCAGACAGGTTGGAGCGACCCTGTGTATGATCAGTTGATTGGTCAGGCTGCCGCAGAGACAGACCGTGATCGGCGGCTCGAGTTTTTCCAGCAAGCCGAAGCCCGTTTAATCTCCGGCGCGCCGATTTTGCCTGTCGTCTTTAATAAGAATAAATTCCTTATCCGGCCCGAAGTTACGGGTTGGTACCCGACGCTCCTCGACATGCATCCTTTGAAAGCCGTTCGTTTAAAGGGGCAGGTGGATGGCTTGAAATAAAAAAGGCGTCCCAAGTGGGACGCCTTTGTGTTAAGGAAATTTCCCTTAAATCGCCTCTGGGCCGCGCTCGCCTGTGCGAATGCGAATGACGTCGTTCAGGGTTTGGACGAAAATCTTTCCGTCACCAATTTTGCCCGTGTGCGCTGCTTTGGTGATGGTTTCAATCGCGCGGTCGACGAGTTCGTCGGGCAAGGCGAGTTCGAGTTTTACCTTAGGGAGGAAGTCGACGGTGTACTCGCTGCCGCGGTAAATTTCGGTATGCCCCTTTTGGCGACCAAATCCTTTCACTTCGGTGACAGTCATGCCCTCGATGCCGACTTCTGCGAGGGCGTCTTTAACTTCTTCAAGTTTGAAGGGCTTAATAATGGCTGTGACGAGCTTCATATGGGTGTTGGGTTTAGAGGATTATTAGGTTCATTGAGCTTACTGCAACGCTCATGCCAAAGTCATTTATGTGCCAGATGTGGCCTGGGTTTGAGCGATTTTGTGCAAAGCCTCTACGCATTTGTGAAGTTTTTCGGCAGACTTGAGCCCAGGGGCGACTTCGACCTGGCTATTTAAGTCTAAGAATCGAGCACCCGCTGTGTAGGCCTCTGCAACATTGTCGGGGCCAAGTCCACCCGCGAGAATCCACTCGTGCTTGGGGTGCGCCTTGAGTGCTTCTGCATAGCGTTTCCAGTCGGCACGTTTCCCTGTACCCCCAAAGGCACCGACTTGGTGAGCGTCATGGATAAACGTCTGAGCGAGTGGCAATAAATCTGCAGGGAAGGGCTGACCTTCGGGTAGGCGTGGAGCGAGCCAGAGCGCCGAACCCATTATTTTGGCGAGCGCACCCACATCGTAACTTTTATCCGTAGGATCAAAATGAACTTGGACGGCTGTGAACCCTTCATCGATCAAGGACCGTGCCTCTTGAGGTGTGGGATTTACTGCAATCGCAACGCGGCTCTTGGTGGGGATTTCACGTAAAAGTGCTAAACGACTTTCGGCCGGAACATAGCGTGGTGACTTCGGCCACACATTCACGCCAATCCAGTCTGCGCCAAGGTGTATTGCCATCGAGGCATCCGCT
>CAJBPJ010000100.1 GCA_903957465.1 uncultured Opitutia bacterium | reverse complement strand
GCTGCCTGGAGTTGTGTTCGCCATAAAACCAACCCTCGCGGCGTTTATCAAAACCACCTTCAGTTATTACGCTCGTTGCTTAATACTCCCGGAAAAGCTCGGCGGGCATCGATTGACGGCGAACTCGCCTAACTATCAAGCGTGCTTACTCAGAGGGTAATTGAGCAGCTAGACGGTCGAGTGCCTCCCATGTGTCGTGGGCGGGTTGCAATCCGAGGTCGCGACGTGCGGCAGAAACATTGAACCAGTGATCTTTGGCGAGTTCGGTTGCAACGAAGCGTGTCATTGGCGGTTCGCCGCCGAGTCGCAATGTCGCCCAGGCAGTTTCAAGTGTAGCACCCATGGCGTAGGCGACAGGCAGCGGGATGCGACGTGTCACTGGCTTGATGCCCGCACCTTTGAGTAAGCGATTCACAAACTCCCAAAGTCGGACCTGTTCGCCTTGCGAGAGAAAGTAGGCCTGTCCGTTGGCCCGGCCTGCCACGAGTGCCTCAAGGGCGCTTAGGTGAGCATCGGCAGCAGTATCGACATGGGTAACGTCGACTTGGTTATTTCCGTCACCGATAATGCTTAAGCGTCCAGAGCGCGCACGTGCCAAGATACGAGGGAAAATATGCGGATCGCGGGGGCCCCAGATGAGATGAGGTCGAAGCGAACAGGTGCGTAGGCCGTATACGATTGCTGTGCGTACGCGGCGTTCAGCTTCTGCTTTGGTGCGGGCGTAATGACAGAGCCAATTTCGTCCATAAGGAAGCATTTCATCAGCGCCACGAAAAGGCTCGCCGTTAAAAACAACACTCGGGGTGCTGGTGTGAACGAGGTAGGGAACGCCTTCTGCTTTACAGGCATCAATCACCGACTGTGTGCCGCCGACGTTGATACGTTCATACTCTGCGCGGGGCCCCCAGACGCCAGCTTTCGCGGCAACATGGAAGATGGCCTCGCAGCCGCGGGCAGCTTGGCGGATATGTTGATAGTCAGAGATTTCACCGGCAAAGAATTCTACGCCACGTGTGGTTAAGTCGGCATGGACTGTGCGTCCTGTAACCCGCACGTTCCATCCGCGCGCAAGACAGCGTTCGACAATTGCACGTCCAAGAAAGCCGCCTCCGCCTGTCACAAGCACGCGCCGCTGGCTCATCGTAGCATATCCCCATCGCGCACAAACCCACGAGCATTCCAAGTCCGTGTAACGTTGAGGCGGTGTATTTTTGCGTTATGGCGAATATCCGTCGGCAAGGCTCGCTGAAAAACAATAGCAGCCACGCGTGCGCTATGTCTGTTGGCAGAGGCATGGTGGCGGAGGTCATCAACTAATACCTTTGCTTCACGATAATCTGTTGGCATGCGGCGAGGCTCAACAACCAGTACGGCTCGCTGTTTACCCCGTGGCCCAAGGCCAATAAGGGCACAGCGTCGAACATCATTGTGATCTGAAAAAGACGGCTCAACGGACTCGGTAGTCATTGAGCCATCGGACGTTTCTAATTTTTCTGCACGTCGACCATGAAACCAAAGTCTACCACGTTCATCGATTGCACCCAAATCGCCCATGCGATGCCAAGTGCGTCCTTGCGCATCAACTGTCTTAGCTAAAGCGGTGGCTTCAGGGTTTCGATTATAGTTCCGAGTGACGGTTGGTCCTGTCGCCAGGATTTCGCCAATTTCGCCTGGGGCACAAGGAGTGGCGTGTTCAAGTTGATCGAGTGGACCATCTTCTTCGCGGATGACACGAATTTCAACGCCCGTAGCGGGACGGCCAACGCAGGTGCCTTGGCCACGTCGCGCGCCTGCCCCTGTCTCAGAGAGAATTTCAGCAGACTGGATATTGGTCACTGGCAAACACTCTGTTGCACCATACGGTGTGTGCACGGTGGCGTTTGGTGCTACCCTTGATAGTCGTGAAAGTAGTCCAGGTGGCACCGGTGCGCCTGCAATCATGATACGATGCAAGGACGACAGTGTTATGTTTCGAGATTCAGCTGCCCGAGATAAAATATCCCAAAGCGTTGGCGACCCAAAGCTAGTGGTGATGCGCTCGGACTGAATGGCTTCAAGGATCGGTTCTGGGTCTGCAGACGCGGGACGTGCGGGATTCATCCATGGTGTCACCGTTGTGACGCCGAGTGCGGGATTGAAGAGCGCGAATACAGGAAGCAGTGGTAAATCGATTTCTCCTTTAGTGATACCGAAGGTATTACGTACCAATGCAACTTGTGCATCCAGCATGCCATGCGTGTATACAACGCCCTTCGGCGTACCTGTTGAGCCTGATGTAAATAGCACTGCGGCTGTGTCCTCGCTTTTCGCCTCGTGAATGGTACCTGGTCTTTGCGATCGGGCTGCTTCCATTGAGCGATACCAGGTACTGTCTCCAACGGTCACTCGTGTTTTTAAACTCGAAAAAGCATCGATGGGAAGGTGGGAAAAAAGGGTTGCCCGGCGAATGCCAATCAGGGCGGTGGGGCGAGTTTTCGCTATACACTTGAGCAACATTCCGAGTCCCATCCCTGGGTCGAGCGCAACCGGAATTCCGCCAGCTTTTAGTAACCCGTACATGCCAACAATGAGGTCTTGTCCGGGGCGTAAGGCTAAAAGCACGTGGTCTCCGGGAGCGATGCCAGCAGAACGGAAGAGTCGGGCGGCAGCGTCGCTGAGAGAGTCGAGTTCGCCAAAGCTCGAAGTGTGATACCCAATATGTCCATCGGGTCCGAGTGAGACGGGGGATTTGATCGCAGTGACATGCGGCCTCTCCTGAGCGATTTGACGCAGGTGACGAGCGACGTTGTGCGAGGATAGCTCCATCTCTGAGGGCACAAACTACGAAGGACGGCAGGCGTTCCGCAAGAGGCTTCCCCTAGGGCATAAAAAAGCCCCTTTAAAGAAAGGGGCTTTATGGGCTGAACTTAAAGCTCAGTAATCTGTAATCGTGATGGCACCCCAAAGAAGGGTAATGCGGTCACCGCTCGTTGTTCGGCGAGCATAGAGTTCGTCCGTCTTTAAGCGAATCGTCGCTGTATTATTGGAGGCATACGACGAAGGCTCGATGACAATCAGGCCAAGGAAGTTATGGGAGGGCTCCATGCTGACGCCGCGACCGTGATTTGGAGTATCGTAAGTGGTGCAGCCAGACAAAATAGCTGTCGCAATCAGAAGGAGAGTCGAGGTCTTCATCAGTAGGGTGGTGTCTAGTATCTTCTGTCTTGGTCGGCTTTGAGACAAGTCTGGATTAGGGGTTATCGGCCCAAATTCATCCACATTTCGACTAATTCGTTCCCCCTAAAGAACCAGATAGCCCCGGCGATTGCTAGGCTGGGGATAAACGGCACAGATCCGGGTCCTGGGCTATTTTTAATACGGGCCTGGATGAGACTAGGAAGGACGAGGACAAGGCCAACGATTGCTCCGCCGAAGAGTGTGAAAAGCGCCCCTTGCCACCCGCCAAATGCCCCCATCCCTGCGCAAAGTATAATGTCTGCCTCCCCCATGGCCTCTTTTTCAAAAAAGACCGTGCCGAGTGTGCGGATCCACCATGTCGCTGCCGTACCCACCGCTACGCCGATGAGTGCAGTTTCCAGTGAGGCGATACGATCAAGGATCGCGAGTGAACGGCCACCTTCTCCGTGTATGGATGGTAAGGCGATGGCGAGAGTGAGACCTATTGCGACAAGTAGAAAGTTAGGTCCGTCTGGCACGAGCATGGAATCGATGTCGCATGCCGCAAGGAGGAGGAGAATGGGCAAAAGGAAAGATGCAGCGATGGCACGATCTGCGGGGAGCCAAAACCAAGCAGCTGCTAGGGCCAATCCGCCAGCAAGTTCAAGTAAAGGGTAACGTGCAGAGATCGGTTGCCCGCAACAGCGAGCCTTCCCTCGGAGGGTAAGCCACCCAATGACCGGTATGTTTAACCAAAAAGGAATTGGTTGTCCGCAAGCGCAGCTCGAGGGAGGGCTAATGATAGATTTCCCCGTCGGGATGCGATGTGCGCAAACATTAAGAAACGAGCCAATGCAAAGACCAATGATGCCTGCGATGAAAGCTGCTGCGACTGCGTGGTGCTCCCGCAGTTGCTCAAGTTCTATCAGCGTAGGCATAAAATGAATATAAGGTAAATGACGGCGGCCTAAAGGCTAAACACGTCAGATACATGGCATGTCTTAAATTTCGCCCAACGCATGAGCCATGATTTGAATTGGCGGAAGAATGCCTGTCCATGCTTTGAACGCGAGTGCGCCTTGCCAGCGCAGCATGGGTCGGCCGTCACAGGCAACAATTCCGCGAACGCGGGCGGCTTGAACGAGCGCTGATGGCAGTGCGCTGTAAGTGGCATCGAAGACAAACATGCCCATGTGTAGGTGGGCAGGGTTTATAGGAGAGAGATCTTCGGCTTTAAGTCCAAGGGGCGTGCAGTTGACGATGACGGCGTTGGGGGGAAGATTTTCTTCCGTTAATGGGCCGTGTTTAACATTCGGACGATTAATCGCCTCGGTAAGTGCAACCCGACGTGGCTCGCCGCGGTTAAGAATTAAAATTGAAGCGCAGCCTAAGCGGAGACAGGCAAAAGCAACTGCGCGCGCGGCACCGCCAGCGCCAAGGATTACAAAGGGACGACCTTCAGGCCCTGCGCCGGATTTTTCCGCTAATGCTTCAGCGAAACCTGCACCATCCGTGTTCATGCCGCGCCAGCCACGTGGTGTAGGGACCAATGTGTTTGTGGCGCCACAGTCAGCGGCGGTGATGTCAGTCTCCTGAATCAGTGACATTGCTGCAACTTTGTGTGGCACGGTGAGATTCACTCCCGAGCAGCCCATTAAACGTAAGTGTTCGAGCGCCTTGGGTAGTTCTTCAGATTGAATCAAGATACGGTGGTAGCGTCGCCCACGCAGATTCGGGTGCATGGGTGCAAGCGCCGCTAAGGATGCTTGGTGCATCACCGGACTTAGCGAATGCGCAATGGGATTTCCGAGCACGGCGAAGTCGCCAGCTTGAAAGCGACCGGCAGCGAGATCGGAAGCAGTTAAAATTTCAGCGGCGACCATGACGTGATTTTCCGACAAGTGCTGCCGCAAGGTCGAGAAAAGT
>CAJBPJ010000099.1 GCA_903957465.1 uncultured Opitutia bacterium | reverse complement strand
CGACTTGCCCGCGAATGCCGCGATGACCTTTGAGCAGGCCACTGTACAGGCGAAAAAAGACCGTGATTTGTGCCTTCGGGTCGCCCGTCAAAAAGGCCAAGAGTGCAGGGGATGGAGGTTGTCCGGACAGCTTCGTAAATACCGTAGTTGGGGCGTTCCCTGTGGCCATGTGCGCACGGTGTACTACATCACCATCTACGAGTGACCACTAAAATCAAAAGGACCGCCGAATTACTCGCTTCGGCGGTCCGGATCTTGAAGACCAGCGAGAACTCATTCAACCTTGAACACTGGAGAACCACCATGGCACGTAAATTGACCCCTAAAATCCCTCGCCCCATCAAGCAGCTTGGAGCACCGAGGCACGCGAAGCCAAGTAATACCGAAATCATCAGCGTCGAAGCTTCCCTTGACACGATATCTGGGGGTGCGGTACAATCGGGGTTCTCGATTTTTAACCAAACCCCAGTGAAGGAATCCCTGATGAGCGACCACGATGCTGAAAAGATGAATACAACCGACGAGATGCGCAAAGCACAAGCCGCGACCGCTAGGGCCATGCGCGAAGCCATGAAAACTACGCAGGCCGAAGTCAAGGCCAAACTGGTTGCTGAAAAACTGGCCGCAAAAGAGGCCAAGGTTACTGCGAAAGCGGAAGCCACTGCAGCCAAGGCGCAAGCCCGAGCCGACGCAAAAGCAGCACGCGAAGCACGGATGGCCGAATTGGGTCCACAAAACAAGATGTCCGCTCTGCGTGACGCGAAAAAGAACTACGTCAAGTCCGCCACCGGCCTGCTTCGTTCCAATGACGAACTCGCCCAAGCCCTCGACGCGGTGACCGCCACCAACGTCGTGCCTATGGCACTGGCGCTGCTGCAACTGGAGCACAACCCGTACGCCCGATTGAACGTCGGCCAGCAGTCGATGAACCTCCGCAATCGTTTGCGCGGTGCCTTGAAGAAGGGTCTGATCACCATCGCCCGAGTGGTCGAGGTGCGCGACGCTGGTGGTTACGCGATTCCTGCAGGAGACATTGCCACGAAAGCAATCGCGAAAGCTGAACGAGACGCGAAGCGGCATCTCTTAACTGCTTGCGCCGCGAAAGCTGAGACGGCTGCCGCCTAAAGCGGATGAAACGTCCGGGCGAGCCGGACCATGCAGGGGTAGTGCCTGACAAGCCGGCCGGGTGAAAGGCTCCTGGCGCCATTCTTCCCTCAATAGTCAATAGTTAAATCAAGGACATCGAAATGTTTACCGAAATCGTACGATACCTGAAGAGCGTCTACGGCACGCCGAGTGCTGAAGTGATCGCGCTGCGAGAGCTTGAAGAAGCCCAGCGCCGATTACTCGAAGCCCAGAGCGGCAAAGAGTACGCAGAATCGATAGTAAAGTACCGAGAAGCACAAATCAAGCGCCTCACCGCATACCTGCGTGACGCCCATGAAGCCGCACCCGTTTACCTTGGAGAAATTGGAAAATGACCACTACACTCGACATCGACCGCCAACGACTGGTTTCAAGCTCTGGCACGTTCCAGTTTCGAGAGCTTGAAATGATGATACTTGAACATTTGAAGGCCACCGGGCAACTCCGATCTACGCCGGATGGAGCGCATGCTCAACAAAATGCGATCGGACTTGGAGGCATGTTGATG
>CAJBPJ010000098.1 GCA_903957465.1 uncultured Opitutia bacterium | reverse complement strand
GTCGGTTGTCTTAGAGTTAATATCAAAGATGCGTGTGTCACTTAAGTACGTCCGCTGAGGTTTGCCTTGAGCGTCTGGCTTCAGAGAGCAGCCACCAGCTAGTATAAGTTCGCCATCAACAATGCCAGCAGTGGCGAGCATCCGGCCGTTGGCGAGCCAGGGGCGAGTCTCCCAGTTGGGTGCATCGTTTTCTAAATTAAGAATGCCAAAGAAGGGTTCAGCGTTTGTCGATGTGGGTGTGGTTTGGCCTCCGACCACATAGAGTTTACCGTCATCAACTGCGCACGCCGGGTAAGCGAGTGCGAGCGGGAGTGGACGGCGCCCGGTGATTTTTCCATCCGGCGAGATGATGCGAACGGCGGACAGATGGCCTGTAGCATTAACGCCGCCCGCAATGATTAAGCCTTCTTTGCATGGGCCGAAGGCGGCATAGGCGACAGGCTCTGGTAAGTCGCCGACCTTAAACCACTTCCATGCGCCATCTACTTTACGTAGTAGCACAATGTCAGAGTAGTAAACTTTTTCGCCACCATCCCAAGGGGCACGTCCGGGGAAGTTCGCGCCACCCACAATTAAAATACCCTGCGATTTATCTTCGAGTGTGACTGTGGCGGCGGCCATGCCCGCCCGTCCGGCAGGATCAGGAAAAGCAGGCAGGTTTTCCCCGACGGCAAGTTGGATCTGCGCAAAGACGCCAACGTAACTTAGAGTTAGCAGAATAAAAATGCGGCCTATCATGGGGTCGCTGTATTAAGCCCTATTTTTCAAAAGGCTCAAACGTCAAAGCACGCTCAGCCCACTTAAGCAGTCGCGTGCCAAGCCTGCGGGGACCGTACACCAGGGCTAGATTCGCCATTCAGAATGACAAATCCGCCATTCCATTTAGCACAAGGCAAGGTGACGCGACCAACAGGCGCCTCACCCGATGTCGCCCAAGCGTTAAACTGTGTATCGTAAGTCAGAATGCCCTTCGAGAATCCAGGGTGCTTCGCTGGTTCAAATTTACCTACCAGCGAGCCGTCGTCGCCGCTGATGAGTGCAACGATTGGACCAACCACTGGGCAGGGTGTGGCCGCGGCAGCTACTGGGTGTGGCAGGTCGGCAATCTTGCGCCATTCTTTGCTTCCAAGTCGGAAAGCATAACCGTCTTGAAGGTATTCGCGCTCGGGACCTTTGACGCCTGGCTTCAAAGCAACACCGCCAAATAAGAAGAAATTATCTTTTGTGCCGGCGGCTTGAGCTAGCATGCGGCCAGCGCCTCCAAAGGCAGGTAGCTCTTTCCAGCCGGCATTCAGGTTCGCGAGGTCGATGACGTAGCCGGTTGCGGAAGCAGAAGTGGCTTCGGGGCGATCTGTTCCGCCGGCAATGATGACTTTACTGCCGACAAGTGCGGCGGCTGCATAAGCCAAAGGGCGAGGCAGGGAAGGGAAGCTGTCGATGTGTAATTTTCCGTTATCTACGGAAAGCACAAAAGCATCGTTGTAGTGACGCACTGCGTCGGCACCACCAAGGCACAGTAAACCTTGTCGAATGGAAACAGATGCTCCGTAGCCTGACGGGCGAGGTAGCTTACCAATTTCTTTCCAAGCTTTCGCGCCCGCTGACAGCGTGAACACGCTGTCATGCCAAACTTTGGCACCACCATCCCACAGGGCTTTATCTGGAAAATTAGATCCTCCACCCATTAACAAGGTTTCGCTGTGAGTTCCTGCAAATGCTCCGCCAAAGCCTGGTGCGTTCGGAGTGTCAGGGAGTTGGGTCCAGTGCATGTGAACACACAAGCAAACCCCGCCTTTCATGGCTGTCCAGCGTTCAATCGTGATATCTTTACGGCAGCTGGAAGGCCGGCTCACATCTAACCCTACCTTGCCTGCGATATTTTTGACTTACAACTATACGATTCGGCCTAACGAAACGATGCGCGAGGCATGCATTGGGTTCATGTCGAAACTTGTCGCACCACGGTGCCTTGAGTGGTGCACGCAAATACTTCCATAAACTTTTGCTAAAAGCCTAACGATAAACCAATACTTCTCCTTCGATAAAAGTTTTTATCACCGAGGCCTGCACTCTGGGCTTTGAACTACGCATAGCTGGATGTGTGTTCCGAACATGTATCCTCATTCCATGTGCCAAATAAGGCACTTGATGGCAGTTTTATACCAGCAATACCGTGTGCCTAATGGGCCGCGTTAGTCCGCTGCCACTTAGGGCGGTGTCGTATAAAGAGAGTCTTCCTGGCTGCCCGGGTAGGGATCGAACCTACGACCAAGTGATTAACAGTCACCTGCTCTACCGCTGAGCTACCGGGC
>CAJBPJ010000097.1 GCA_903957465.1 uncultured Opitutia bacterium | reverse complement strand
GTTCTCGAGCGGTGTACCGGTGACAGCGATGCGGTGCTCGGCATTCATCGCTAGACAAACGTGGGTCGTCTTGGAGTCGGGATTCTTGATGGCCTGCGCTTCATCGAGCACGGCGTAGCCGAATTCAGTTTTGTCTAAGAGTGCCGCGTGACGGCGCAGTTGGGTATAGCTAGAAATCCAGATGTCAGCATCGGGATTCGTGGTGAAGTCTTGCTCGGCGGTGAGGACGGCGGTTTTGAGACCGGGTTGGAAGCGAGCGATTTCGCCGATCCAGACAGGGATGACGCTGGCGGGACAGACAATGATGGAGCGCTTCTTGGATGCGCGGCTGGCGAGGAGCGAGAGGACTTGGACGGTTTTGCCGAGGCCCATTTCGTCGGACAGCAATGGGTGTGCACCGAGATCACAGAGACGTCCAAGCCAGGCCACACCGCGCGCTTGGTAGGGACGCAGGTAGGTCGGTAAGTTGTCGGGGAGTTGTGGTTCCTGGAGGAGTGCGTCTTTCCAGGTACGAAGGTCGTCATTGAGACGCAGGGCGCCGACAGCTGAGTGGTCGAAGAGCGAGAGGAGTAAGTAGCGAGGGATGTCGCCTTCTTTGCCGCGCCAGTCTTCGGAGAAGTCGGCGACGGCGGCGTTGTAGGCGACGACACCTTTACCGGGGAGGATGATGGGACGTCCCCCTGCCTTAAGCAGAAGTTTTTGTTCGGCGGCGCCCAAGCGATGTCCACCGGCTTTTAGTCGCCAGTTGAGACGGAAGCCGCGGGGATCTTCGGCAGTGGATTCGGCATCGGCGTCGACGGCTACCTGGAGCTGTTCGTTGCGGAAGATGGAAAGGCATTCTTCGCCGACCAATTTAAAACGGCGACGCCAGTCGGTGAGTTCTTCGCGGACGAACCGTTCGATGCGGCCAATGTTATCGATATCCCAACTGCCAGCTGGTTTGTTGTACACAAAGCCGGCGCGGTGGGCGACGGTGTTGAAACGGAAGAGGGTTTGGCGTTGTTCGTCGGAAAGCTCTTCGGCGGGGATGGCACCGGGGCCGAAGCAGCGCTGGTCCTTAAGGCCACGTCCAACCCAGGCACCGGTGAGGGTGAGCTTCTCGGAGGTGAGGTCGAAGGTGACTTGGAGCTTAAGGGGATCGGGGGCGACAGCGGTGGGTTTGACTTCAGGGGGCGCTTCGACCGGGGCGGACGCTAAAGACTCACCGAGGGGGTCGAGCTCGTCGGCGATGAGTTCTTCGACTTCGTAGATGGAGGCGACGGCAAAGGGGGCGCCGTTTTCTTCTTCAGGAAGTGAGGTGCGCCATTGGAGGACGCCCTTGTTGACTTCGAGAACGGAGCGGACGGTTTGGGTGTCGGTCTTGGCGACAGCTTCGGCGGCGTCGGTTCTTAACTCGAGTGAGCGGATGACACCTTCGGAATAAAGACGGCGACCTTCGGCGAGGTCTTTTTTTCGGAATGCCTTCTCCCAGTCATCTGGAATGCCCGCGTTCCACCACTCGAGAGACTCGGTGGAGTAAGACCTGTTGGCCGGCCTAGGGTTCGGCATGGGCAATACGTCAGACTGACTTTTCGACCCCCCTCTCGCAAGAGGGAAAGCGGGATGTGAATAACCGTTTCGTGCTACAAAGATGTTTAGTATAAACCTCGTTTGCGGTTGTTTTTTAAAGGTTTTTAACTGAGTTATTTAGGACTACCTAAACCACTAGGAGCAATGAAACATCTGAGCATTGGCAGTCGATGGAACGCCGACCTTGTCGAGCGTTACCACGCGCTATGGTTGAAAGACCCGGCGTCGGTCGATGCGGAGTGGCGTGCATTTTTCGAAGGTTTTGAATTAGCGAACACTCAACCGAAACCCCCGAAGGGTTCGGCAGCACCCGCCGGCGAAGTTGATGGTCAGTCGGTATTGATCCAAGCGATTCAAGCTTACCGCGCCTACGGACATCTCCAGGCCAACATCAATCCACTGAAGCCAACTCCCGCATATGCGGAGTTAAGCGATAAAGCACTCGGGCTCGACAGCTTGCCGGGCGATCGCGTTTTGCACACGGGCGATTTCCTTGGCGGACAGAAACTTCAGGTTAAGCAAGTCGTCGAACGCCTGCGCGAAACTTACTGTAGCGCGATCGGCGTGGAAGTGATGCACATCCAGAACGCCGAGCGCCGTCGCTGGCTTCTCCAGCGCATCGAATCGTGCAGCCTGAAGCCTACGTATGATAAAGCGACGAAGTCCCGTATCGTCAGCTCCGTCGTCCGCGCCGAACAATTTGAAAGGTTTGTGCACCGCACCTTCGTGGGTGCGAAACGCTTCTCGGTCGAAGGTGGCGAAGCGATGATGCCTGCCCTCGAGCAGATCATCGAGAAGGCACCATCCGCCGGCGTGGCCGACGTGCTTATCGGCATGGCCCACCGTGGACGGCTCAACGTGCTCATCAATACGTGCGGCAAGAAAGCCGAAGTCCTCTTTAAGGAATTTTCCGAGCGTCACATCCCTGACACCACGACGGGTGACGGCGATGTGAAGTATCACTTGGGATATGAAAACGAGCGTACGACGAGCGACGGCAAGAAGGTCAACGTCGTCCTCGCTTACAACCCCAGTCACCTCGAAGCGGTTAACCCCGTAGTGATGGGTCGTGCGCGTGCCCGCCTGGACCGTCGCGGTGATACCGCTAAGCGTAGCTCAGCATTGACGGTTGTGATCCATGGTGATGCGGCGATGGCCGGCCAAGGGATTGTCTCTGAGACATTTAATCTTTCGGAAATTAAAGGCTACCGCGTCGGCGGCAGCATACACTTAGTCGTCAACAACCAGATTGGATTTACCACCGAGCCGGATGAAGCACGCAGTGGACGTTACTGTACGGAAATTGCGAAGACCATCGAAGCCCCTGTCTTCCATGTGAATGGCGACGCACCTGAAGCGGTCGTCTTGGCTACGGAGATTGCTCTCGAGTACCGCAACACCTTTGGCGCCGATGCCGTCGTGGATATCGTCTGCTTCCGTAAGTATGGTCACAACGAAACGGACGAGCCGCTGTTCACTCAGCCCACCCTGTACCGTCAGATCAGCAACCACCCTACCCTTTCTGATATCTACGGTGCGCGCTTAGTTGCCGAAGGTTCACTCAGCGGCGAAGAAATCAATGCGCTGCATGCAGGATCGGAAGCGTCGCTGAACGTCGCCCAAGAAAAAGCCCAAGCAGCACTCGCTGAAGATCAAGCGAAGCGCGGCGACAAAGTCCCAGGCGTTCGTCCTTTCCAATCCCCTTACGTCTTTGAAGCTGCGACGACTGTCACAGCCGATGCTTTAGCCAAGGTTGCGCCGTCACTGTGGACGACACCCGCGGGCTTCGCTCCGAACCCAAAGATTAAACGTCTCCTCGATGCGAAGGCGGAAGCTTTCAAGGCCGGTGCGGGATTTGATTGGTCACTCGGCGAAGGTTTGGCCTTTGCGACGTTGTTGGCTGAAGGACATCCCATTCGCATCTCGGGTCAGGACAGCGAACGCGCGACCTTCTCCCACCGTCACGCCGTTCTCCACGACCCTGAGACGGGTGCTGAGTTCACCCCGCTTTCGCAAGCCGGCAAAGGTACGTTCGAAGTCGTTAACTCGTCGCTCTCCGAATACGCCGTGCTCGGTTACGATTACGGCTACTCCCTTGAACGTCCAGATGCGCTGACCATTTGGGAAGCTCAGTTTGGCGACTTCGCCAATGGTGCGCAGATTGCGATCGACCAATTTATCGCCTCAGCGGAATCGAAGTGGCACCAGAATAGCAATCTGACGATGCTCTTGCCGCACGGTTACGAAGGCCAAGGCCCTGAGCACTCATCGGCACGCCTTGAGCGCTTCTTGCAGCTCTGTGCGGAAAACAATCTGCAGGTCGTTTACCCATCGACGCCTGCGCAGTTATTCCACGCACTCCGTCGTCAGGTAAAACGCGAAGTGCGTAAGCCGCTCGTGGTGATGACTCCGAAGAGTTTGTTGCGTCACAAGGGATGCATCAGCTCGCTCGCCGAATTTACGTCGAAAGGTTTCCAAGAATTTTTAGGCGATCCATCCGCTCCGGCCAAGACCGAGCGTCTGGTCATCTGTACTGGTAAAGTTTACTACGAGTTACTCGAAGCGCGCACTGCCCGCAAAGATACCACCACTGCCCTGGTGCGTGCCGAACAACTTTACCCGGTTAACACGAAACTCTTGCGCAGTCTCTGGGAGCAACACGGCAAACCTGCGAAGGTTGTCTGGTGCCAAGAGGAACCACGTAATATGGGCGCTTGGAGTTTCATGGCTCCAGTCATCGAAGAGACCTTGGGTGTCCGCGCAGTCTATGCGGGACGTGATGCAGCGGCTTCGCCTGCGGTGGGCTCGTTGGCCATCCATAAGATCGAGCAGGCCGACCTTCTTGAGCAGGCGTTTAAGGCCTAAAGGCTCAAAAGTGACCGCCAAAACGGTTGCAGGCTTTATAATCTTAACTAGGATTTTGGCGTGGTACCCCACCTCACGCGCTGCGTTCTGGCAACGGCTGTATTAGTCGGCGCGTCGCAATTACGTGCGTTGGATATTCAATTCACGGTCGACGCGACCAATGCGCCGAACGCACAAGCTTTGGCAGGTTTTGAACAAGCTGCCCAAGTTTGGGAAAGCCTGCTCAGCAACAATGTAAATGTTTACGTAAAAATCGGTATGAGCAATTTCGGCGCCGAGAATTCGAATATCATCGGTCAGGCTGGTTCAGAATTTTATACGGGGACTTACACGGAAATTCGGAATGCGTTGATTGATAATAGTACCTCCGCGGCCGATATCGTCGCACTGGGACAACTGCCGACAGGATCGACGTATACCCGACTGATTAACTATACAGCTGATAGTCCCACGCCTGTTTCGACCCCTTGGCTGAATACCAACGACAGCATCCTCATTAGTGGCGGCAATGCACGTGCGCTGGGATTGATTCCCAATAGTGTCTTATCGCTCGATGCGTTCATTGAATTTAACACGGCTTTTGCGTTCGACTTCGATCGCAGCAATGGGATCGATGCGCAGCAGATGGACTTTGTGGGTGTTGCCATCCACGAAATTGGTCACGCCCTTGGCTTCAATAGCGTGGCTGATTTTTTAGATTACAACGCGTCTACCGGGGCGACGACTGCCAACGGATGGACGGCTGCAGATTTCGGGAGTACGCCGCTGGATTTGTTCCG